>NZ_JBSFGS010000020.1:0-176817 GCF_053596675.1 Kitasatospora sp. NPDC001664 | reverse complement strand
GGCTGTTCAACGGCTTCGCCGCCGGCACCGGCAAGGAGGTCTACTTCGACGACCTCTCGCTGAAGGAGATCGTCGCCCCGTTCGGCCCGCAGTGGTCCGGCGGCCCCGACGCGGGCACCGGGTCGGCGTACCGTTCGCTCTCCTACCCGGCCTCCGACCTGGTGGAGGTCAAGTACACCAACGACACCGTGGTCACCTTCGCCAAGGGCAACGACGGCAGCTTCTTCCCCCAGCCCGGGGCGGAGCAGCTCACCCTGAAGACCACCACAGCCGCTTCGGGCGCGGTGGTCACCTCCTTCGGCCAGTGCCTCCAGGTGCCGAACGGCGCCCCGTACAACGGCGCCACGCTCCAGTACGCCCCCTGCACCGGGGCGGCGAACCAGCAGTGGACCTACGAGGACGACCACACCCTGCGGATCCAGGGCTACTGCCTGGACAACCCCTGGGGCGCCACCGCCGACGACACCGCGGTCACCCTGTGGAGCTGCGGATCCGGCTCCCCCAACCAGCTCTGGGACCTCCAGGCGAACAAGTCGCTGGTGAACCGTCAGTCCGGCAAGTGCCTGGACGCCTACCGCGGCGGCGTGATCTGGAACTGCTGGGGCGGCGCCTGGCAGCTCTGGGACGTCCAGACCAAGGGCACCACCTACACCCTGACCGACCTCGACGGCACCACCACGACCTTCGCGCGGCAGGCCGGCTCCGAGGTCTACCTGGTGACCGGCGAGACCGGGCCGGACACCGGCTTCGCCACCCGGATCTCGTACGACACCACGGACGGGCGCGCCCTGCCCAAGCGGGTGGTCCCGCCGGTCGAAGCCGGCGTGGACGACCGCAACCACTGCACGGTCGATCCGCTGCCGCGCGGCTGCAAGGTGCTCGACTACGACTACGCCACCGCGACCACCGCCGTGGCGGGCACGCCCGGTGACTTCACCGACCGGGTCCGTTCGGTGAAGGTCTGGTCGTGGAACCCGGCCACCTCCAAGCAGGAGGCCGTCGAGGTCGCGCACTACCTGTACGACGAGCGCGGACGCCTGGTGCAGACCTGGGACCCGCGCCTGGCGACCCCGCTGAGGACGACCTACGGCTACGACACCGCGGGCCGGGTCAGCAAGGTCACCCCGCCCGGCCAGCTGCCCTGGGACCTGGAGTACGGCCCGGCCGGCTCCGACCAGGACGCGAACCGGCTGCTCAAGGTCCGGCGCGGCACGCTGGCCCCGGGCAGCACGAACCAGGTCAACGGCGAGGCGGCCACCGAGGTCGTGTACTCCGTCCCGCTGACCCGAGGCGCGGGCGGTCCGTACGACATGTCCGGTGCCGACGTCGCGCAGTGGGCGCAGACCGACGCGCCGACCGACGCGACCGCCGTCTTCGGCGCCGACGCCGACCCGGCGGTGAACACCGCGACCCCGTCCTCGCCGGGAGCGGACGGCTACAAGCCGGCTGCGGTCCACTACCTGAACGCCTCGGGCCTGGAGGTCAACACCGCCACGCCGTCGGTGACCGCCAAGGGTGACATCGCCACCGCGGAGTACGACCGGTACGGACACGTCGTCAGGTCCCTGGACGCCACCAACCGTTCGATCGCGCTCGGCGCCCACCCCGACGCGGCGAGGTTCGCCGCGGAGCTGGCACTGCCCGCCGCCCCGGCGGACCGGGCACGGCTGCTCGACTCCCGCACCACCTGGTCCAACGACGGTCTGGACGTCCTGGAGACCCTCGGTCCGCAGTACCGGGCCGCGCTGGCCGAGACCATGGCCGGGCAGACCAACCCGGTCACCGTCACCTCGGAGGCGGAGACCCTGCCGCAGCTGGGCGCCAACTACCCGCTGCAGATGGACGCCAACTGCTGCGGCGTCACCTGGTCGGGCGGTGCGCAGCTGAGCCTGCGCGGTACGGCCGCCGGTGCCGAGGACACGGTGCGGGTGAGCGTGCCGGAGGAGGGCGACTACGTCCTCAGCGGGCAGCTCACCAAGTCCACCGACAACGGCGTGGTGCAGCTGTCGATCGACGGGACCAACCTCGGTTCCGCGGTCGACGAGTACGCGGCCGCGCCGGCGGTGGCGCCGTTCACCACCGGGGCACCGATCCACCTGACCCGCGGTGACCACTCACTGAAGGTGCTCGTCACCGGCACCAACACCGCCTCCACCGGCGAGCGGTTCCACGCGGGCTTCGACACCTTCACCCTGACCAAGACCACCGTCAACCCGACCATTCCGGCCGGGACTTCGGTGCTGGTCCGGGACCACAACACCAACACCTACGACGAAGGGAAGCCGGACGGCAAGGCGTACCACCTGATCACCACCTCCACCGACGGCGCCCGCATCGACGGCTACGCCACCGACGCCGAGCTCCGGGTCACCAAGAACGGCTACGGCACCCCGATCGGCGGCACCTCCGGCTGGGTCCTGAGGACCCCGACCTCGGTGACCACCGACGCGGCCGGCCAGGCGCTCACCACCACGACCCGCCTCGGCCAGCACGGCCACCCGGAGGAGGTCCGTCAACCCGGCGCCACCACCACCGACGCCGGCACCGTGAAGACGGTGTACTGGACCTCCGGGGCCAACGCCGCCGACGCTGCCTGCGGCAACCGTCCCGAGTGGGCAGGTCTGCTCTGCACCAACGGCCCCGGCGGCGCGATCACCGGTGCGGACTCGGCACGGATGCCCACGACCCTGCCGGTCAAGCGGATCACCCGCTACTCCCGGCTCGACGACGTCGAGGAGACCGTCGAGACCAACGCGGGCAAGACCCGGACCACGACGGGCGTCTACGACGCCGCCGGCCGGCCCCTGTCCTCCGAGGTGACCGGTACCGAGGGCCAGGCGGTGCCGAAGACCGTCACCGAGTACGACCCCGCGATGGGGGCGACGCTCCGGACCGTCGCCGGCTCCAAGTCGGTGACCAAGGTGATCGACCAGCTCGGCCGGGTGGTCTCGTACACCGACGGCGACGGGGGCACCACCAGCACGGAGTACGACAGGTACGGCAAGCCGACCAAGGTCACCGACCCCACCGGCACCGTCACCTACGCGTACGACCGGGCCCAGGAAGCCCGCGGCATGGCCACCTCGGTGACCGACAGCCGGGCGGGGACGTTCACCGTCAAGTACGGGCCGGACGCCCAGGCCGAGGAGCTCGTCTACCCCGGCGGCACCGTCCGCAAGGACGTCCGCAACGCCTCCGGCGCCTACGTCTCCCGGACCTACACCCGCGCCTCGGACGGCACGGTGATCTGGTCGCAGTCCCAGGAGGTCTCGACCCAGGGGCAGGTGAACCGGGACTCGGGTTCCACGTCGGTCAAGAGCTACGCCTACGACCGCCTCGGACGGATCGTCAAGGCCGAGCAGAGCTCCTCCGGTACCGGATGCACCACCCGGTCCTACACCTACGACACCCACTTCAACCGCACCGCCCGGTCCGTGTCCGGGCCGGCGGCGAACGGAGGCTGCTCCACCGCCGCACCGGCCACCGAGGCACACACCTACGACAGCGCGGACCGGATCACCGACCCGGGTTACCAGTACGACGCCTTCGGCCGGACCACCCGGACCCCGAGCGGCACCGTGCTCTCGTACGCGGTGAACGACCTCGCCGTCGGCCAGGAGAACGCCGACACCCGGCAGTCCTGGAGTGCCGACCCGGCCGGACGGACCGCCGCACGCACCGTCAGCAAGAAGCAGACGGACGGCAGTTGGTCCACCAGCACCTCCCGCCTCGACCACTACGGCGACGACACCGACAGGCCGCGATGGACGGTCGAGGACACCACCACGGGCACCTGGACCCGCAACGTCCAGGGGCCCGGCGGTGACCTCATGGCCACCGTCACCAGCACCGGGACCGTCCGGCTCCAGCTCACCAACCTCTTCGGCAGCGTCGTGGTCGACACCGACCCCGCCCTGACCGCACCGGTCGCGCTGGACTTCGACGAGTTCGGCGCCCCCGCCGCCGGCCAGGGCGCGACCCGCTACGGCTGGCTGGGCGGCAAGCAGCGCTCGGCCGAAGCACTGGACGGCGTCGTCCTGATGGGCGTGCGCCTCTACAGCACGGGCACCGGCCGCTTCCTGTCGACCGATCCGGTCGCGGGCGGCAACGCCAACGCCTACGACTACGTCTACGGCGATCCGCTGGGCAGCTACGACCTCAGCGGGCGCTTCTGCGTGACCGGGAAGAACTCCAACGGCAGCTGCAAGGGCGCGCACCTCTGGGCGGCCCACAAGGACTACGTCGTCCACCAGGCCATCAACCTCGGTGTCGGCATGGTGGCGAGCACGATCGCGTACTCGTCCTGCGGCGCCGCCGAAGCCGAGGTGGGCTGCACGATCGTGGTCGGCGTCAGCGCCGCGGCGCTTATCGGGACTCCCCTCCACCTCGTCGCCGACAAGGCGATGGGACACAAGACCACCGGTCCGGAGGCCGTCAACTACCTCTTGTCCTCGGCCCAGAGCGGTATGTTCGGCAGTGCGTTCAAGGCCACCCACGGGGGCACGGGCCCAGCGGGGTACGCCACCGGGAAGGCCTGGAGCGGAACCAAGACCGCGGGCAAGGCGACCATGGCGCAGGTCCAGACCGCCAGGGCAGCCATCTGGCAGGGCTCCCTCAACGGATTCTCGATCATGGCGAAGTTCGCGGCCTACCTGATCCTCTACGCCCGGGTCACCCTCGGGCTGTAGCTCACTGACCACGCCGGAGGGTGGTGAGGGGACGGGGCGACCCGTCCCCTCACCACCCTCCCTTCCTTTTCCGGCACGTCAGTTCCCGCCCGCGATGATCCGCTCCGTCAGCTGCCGCAGGGCGGGCAGCGCCGCGAGGGTGGCCTTGCGGCGGGCCGTCAGGTCGGTGGCGGTGTTGATGCCGAGGTCGGCGACGGCGGCGGTGAAGTGCGGGGTGAGGCGTTCGTGGGCGTCCGGGGCGTCGACGGCCAGCACGGCGTGACAGCGGGCGAAGGTGGCCACCGTCCAGTACATCGCCTCGCGGTGGTCGCCCCGGGCGACCAGGTGGTGGGCGGCGTCGACGGCGACCGGACGGGCCTGCGGGGAGATCTCGGCGGCGAACGGGGAGGGGGTGCGGGCCGCCGCCACGGTCTCGTCGAAGGTGACGGCCAGGGTGTCGAGGTGGTGGCGGACCTGACCGGGGGTCAGGTCCTCGGCGCCGAGCAGCCGCAGCAGCTCCGGGTAGCGTTCGGCGAGGCCGAGCTCGGCGAGCGCCTCACGGGCGCGCAGGTAGCGCAGCCGCAGGGCCGGGTCCCGCAGGGCCGCGACGAGCACCAGGTGGGTGGTGGCGGCCGTCGGGAAGAGCCAGCCGGCCACCTGCCGGTACCAGGGCAGCGCCGGATCGTGGTGGCCGAGCCCGGTGGTGATCTCCTCGTGGACGCTCAGGCAGCGCGCCCGCACCAGGTCCGGCTCGGCGAACCGCGCCGCGACCTCCCGCTGGATCCCGCCCAGCACCCTGCCCGGGTCGTCGACCACCACGCCGTGCCGCAGCCCGGGCGCCAGGTGGTGGTCCGTCAGCACCCGTTCGGCGGAGTCGATCCGCTCCCGGGGCAGGTACGTCACCTCCAGCGGCACCCCCTGGTGCTCGACCCTGTCGTGCCGCGGGCCCTCCCCCTCCTCGGCGGTGACGAGCACGACGTCCAGGCCCGGGCCCTGCGGCAGTTCGGCTCCGGCGGGCAGTGCGGTGGTCGAACCGGTCAGGTACGCCCCGAGGTAGCCGGAGCGGGTTCGGCCCTCGGTGGTGATCCAGTGGCGGGCGGCGGCCCGTGCGGTGTCGAGTCTCACGGGCGCCATTCTGTCCGCAGGCCCGGCCCGGGGCGTCCTCGCCGAGCCGTACGGCGTGGCGGACCGTCCCGTCGGCTGTCGCCCGGTGCCCGGCGGTGTTGAAGTGGGAGGAGGCAGACGAACCGCCTCGACGGAGGTCCACCATGACATCCCGGCACGGACTGACCGACGACCAGCTCAAGACCCGCCACGAAGTCGCCGAGCGCCTCGAACGGGCCCTGCGCGAGGCCCGCGCCAAGCTCGCGGCCGACGGCCTCGACTTCGACCCCACCGGCGGCGACTTCTGCTTCCGCTGCGACTGCGAGTCCTGGAAGCCGCGCACGCCCCCCGACATCAACCACTGCGCACGCCCCACCTGCCGGCACAGCTTCGTCCAGCACAACGTCCTCTGAGCGACCGGCGCGCCGTGGCCCCGCTCGGCCGCGCGGCGGCCACGATCGGGGCATGTGCCACTACTGCGGCTGCCGCGAGATCCCGCTGATCAAGGAGTTCATCGCCGAGCACGAGTCGGTGACCGACCTCGCCGGGAAGGCCGTCCGCCTGCTGGAGCGGGGCGACCTCGACGGGGCCGGGCGGCTGGCGGCCCGGATGGCCGAGGAGCTGCGCGCGCACTGGGACGGCGAGGAGCGCGGTCTCTTCCGGGTGATGGGTGGCGATCCGGAGTACGCCGCGTACGTCGGGGCGCTCATCGCCGAGCACCGCGAACTGGCCGCCTTCCTCGGACGCCTCGACCTCCACCTGCCCGACCAGCGGGCCGCGTTCGTCGCGGCGGCCGAGGAGCTGCACCACCACATCGCCAAGGAGGAGGACGGGCTCTTCCCCGCCGCCCTGACCGCGCTCACCGGCGACCAGTGGGACACCGCGATGGCCGCCTGGCAGACCGTCCACCGCCCGGACCGCCCGGACCACCCGGACCACCCGGACCACCCGGACCACCCGGTGATCCATTAGCGGCCCCGGGCCCTCGTCCGCAAGCGGATCGTCGAATTCCCCGGCCGTACGACCCCGTTCCGTCCACTCCGCCCCGGGCCGGGCCGGCGGCGCCCTAGGGTGCGTGCCCATGGAACACGATCTGATACGGGAGTCGGCGCGGGCGGGGCGGGTCGTGCTCTGGGAGGAGTCCGCCCGGGACGGCGCGCAGGCGAAGACGCTGATGTCGGCGGACTTCCGGGTGCGGCTGGCCGTGGAGCAGGGCCGGATGTTCGGTGCCGACGGGCCCCGGCACGTGGTGTTCGCCGCCGGGTTCCCGGCCGTCTGCGGCGAGGAGTACGAGGCGGTGCGCCGGGTCGCGGCGGAGGCCGAAGGGTCGGTGAGCGTCGCGGCCGTCTGCCGGGGGCGGACGGCGGACGTGCGGCAGGCCGTCGCCTCGGTCCGGGGCAGCGCGCACGCCCGGGTCATGGTGGTGGTCCCCGCCTCCGAGGCGATGGCACGGGTGATGACCCGCCAGTCCGCCCGCACCGCGCTGGAGTCGGCGGCCGAACTGGTCAAGCAGGCCCGGGACGTGGACGCCTCCGTGGCCGTCGACCTGTGCTTCGCGGACGCCGCGCGGGCCGACCACGCCCTGATGGCCGCCCAGGCGGGCGAGTTGACGGCGGCGGGCGCGTCCACGGTGGTGCTGGCCGACACCGTGGGACGCCAACTCCCCACCGAGGCCTCGGAGATGTTCACCGCCGTCGCGGCCGGGGCGGGCCCGGACGTGGTGCTCGCCACCCATCTCCACAACGACCTCGGCCTCGGCCTGGCCAACACGGTGGAGGCGCTGCGCACCGGCGTCCGGGTGGTCTCCGCCTCCTGGCTCGGCCTCGCCGAACGCAGCGGACTGCCCGCGACCGAGCAGCTCCTGCTGCTCCTCGCCCACGACCCGGCCCGTGCCGCCACCCTGCTGGGCACCGACGCCCCCGCCTGGTGGACCACCCCCGACCTGACCGCCCTGCCCCGGCTGGCCCGGGCGGTCGCCGAGCACACCGGCCACCCCCTGACGGTCACCATGCCGGTGGTCGGCACCGGTGTCGGCACCATCTCCACCGGCACGCCGTTCGTCGATCCGCGGCTCTTCCAGCCCTACGACCACGAGCGGGTGCTCGGCACCGCCCCGCACGTGGTGCTCACCCACCTCGCCAACGCCCGCGTCGTCCAGGCCGTCGCCACCCGCCTCGGCCACCGCCTCGACGAGGAGCGGGCCCGGACGGCGATGGCCTGGGCCAAGGCCAGGGTGTACCGTACCGGCCGCGCCGTGGTGGAGGACGAGGCCTTCGCCGCCTACCTCGACGGCCTGCAGTCCGACGGCTCCCGGGAGGCAGCGAAGTGACCGTCCCTCAGACCGCCGAGGCGGTCCGTGCCGCCCTCCACCGGGGCTCCGCCGTGGTCCTCCCCAACCCCGCCCCGCTCACCCACGTGGTGGCCGGCACCGACCCGCTCGCCGTCAACGCCGCCAAGGGCCGCCCCGCCGACCAGGCCGTCGCGCTCTGGGCCCACCACCCGCACACCCTCGCCGCCCTCGACGGCACCCTCGGCCTCACCCCCGGGGTCCGCCGCCTGCTCGCCGAGGAGCGCGTCACCCTCCTCCTCCCCCTGCTCGCCGAGCCCCCCGGCTGGCTCGCCCCGGCCACCCGGGACGGCTGGACCATGCTCTTCGGCGCCCGCTGGGAGCCCGTCCTCCCGCTGCTCGACGACCACCCCGTCCTCTACGTCAGCAGCGCCAACCGCACCGGCCGGCCGCCGGCCGCCACCGCCGCCGAGGCGCTGGCGATGTTCCCTCCCGAGGTCCCCGTCCTCGCCTCCGCCGCTCCGCCCTCGGACCGCGCGGCCACCACCACCCTGCGCCTGCACGCCGACGGCCGCCTGGAGCTGCACCGCCACGGCGCCCAGGACCGCCCCTTCGCCTCCCCGGCCGCCTACCTGGCCCACGTCCGGAGCGCCTACCTGGACGGCCCGGCGGGGTGACCGGGCCGCCGGGCCGTCCAGGAGCCGGTCAGAACGCGGGCTGGTCGTTGATCTCCGCGATCTTCCGGTCCGTCAGGCGCACGGCGTACCAGACGTCCTGGTCGGACTGCTCGCCCCAGACCTCCGTCAGCCGCACCGAGGCGTAGCCGTACTCCTGCTTCTCCTCGTGCACCCGCCAGTTCCCCGGCACGTTCTGCGCCCGGAACACCGGATCCGCGTCGTTCTGCCGGGCCCAGGCGTCCAGCCGGTAGTTGAGCTGCGGCAGCAGGTACCGCTCCCGCACCGCCCGCGGATCCTCCCCGCTCTCCCCCAGCACGGCCGCCCGGTACTCCTCGAAGAACGTCAGCACCTGCTGCGCCGCCGGCGTCCCGGCCCGCACCTCGCTGTCGACCCCGATCCCGACCCTCACCGACGGCGCCGCCACCGCCTGCACGGGCACCACCGCCAGACATCCGCCCACCACCAGGGCAGCCGCCACCACACGTCGCATCGCACTCGAACGGTTCATGCCTGAAGTCCACCACCCGCGCGCATCTCGGCCCAGCACCGACAGGAGTGAATTCCCGGTCCTACAAACCGACTTCACTCCTCCCGCTCCCCGATCACCAGCAGGTGCAGCGAGACCGCCACCAACTCCGGCCGCCGGTCCGCGAACCGCGCGGCGGCCAACGCCGCCCGCAGCGCCCGTTCCCCCAAGTCCCGTCGCCCGGTGCGGCGTTCCTCCGCCCGCAGCGCCTCGAACCGGGGCCCGTGCACCCCGTGGACCGCGATCCCACCGAGCCCGGCCCGCCGTGCCTCGGCCGCCAGCTCCGCCGGGTCGTGGTAGTACGAGGTGGGTCCGTCCGGACGGCTCCTGAGACCGGTCTCCGCGATCTCCAGGGCCACCTCGGACTCCAGGTCCAGCAGTTTGGCGTACCGGTTGAGCCCGGCCGCGGCCACCACCCCGCCCGGCCTGACGACCCGACAGGCCTCCGCCCACGCCCTCTCCCGGTCCGCCCCGTCCGGCAGGTGGTACAGCGGGCCGAGCATCAGCACCACGTCGAACGACCCGTCGTCCTGCGCCAGCTCCCGCGCGTCCCCCACCCACGCGGTCAGCCCCTGCGCCCTGGCCTGCCGTACGTGCCCCTCCACCGGGTCCACCACGACCACCCGGTGGCCCTCCTCCACCAGCCACCGCGCATGCACCCCCGGCCCGCCCCCGACGTCCAGCACCGAGGCCGGCGCCCCCGGCAGCCGAGCCCCCAGCAACTCCCTCGTCCGCACCAACTCCAAGGTCCCCGTGGTCCGCCCCGAGGTGAGCCTCCCCGCCTCGTCCCCCCGCCCGTAGAAGCCACTGATCTCCGGAAGCAACTCCACCTGAACCCTCCACCCGTCGGCCCGTCCGCCAAGCGTGGCAGGCACCACCACCGCACCGCGGCACACAGGCCGGAGGTCACCTGTCCGCCCGGGATCCCGGGCGGACAGGTGACCTTGGTCCCCTCCGGGCGTTAGCCGGTTCTTGTCACCGTGGAAGTGGAGGCGTCGCCGCGTGACGGGACCGCGGCCCTGCGGATCGTGCGACCGCAGCCTTCCCCACCAGGGGCGCCCGGACAGGATCACTCCCGTGAGAGGCCGCACCACCGCTCCCCGAGGCACCGACCTTCCCGACCGCACCGCCCCACCTCGCCGCAGCCACGCCAAGGCCGCGCTCTGGTCCTGCCTGGGCCTGGCCGTCGCACTCGCCGCCGGCAGCGGCCTGCTCGCCGTGGAGCACCGCGAGGACGCCGCCTCCTCGTCGGCGCAGCTCGACTCCCGGCTGCTGCCCACCCGGCGGCTGCTGAACGACTTCGTCGTCACGGTCCACCTGGGCGAGGCCGCCCAGCGCGACCACCGGATCACCGGGGAGCCCGCACTGCTGAAGCACCGCACCGTCCAGGCCGAACAGGCCCGGCGCCTGGCCGGCGTCCTCGTCCGCCTCAACGAGGGGACGGCACTGGCGGCCGGGACCACCCGGCTGGCCGAGGAGACCGAGCGGTGGCGCGGTTCGACGCCCGCCCCGGACGCGGACCGGGTGCTGACCGAGGTTCAGCAGCTCTCCAAGGACCTCCGCCGGGACAGCGACCTGGCCCAGTCCGGGGCGGCCGCCGGGCGTGACCGGATGCTCCTCAACCTCTCCGCCTGCGCCGCCGCCCTGTTCGTCCTCCTGGGCTCCGTGCTCGCCCTGGTGTGGCGGCGGATGCTGGTGCCGCTCGGCGAGTTGGAGAGCTACCTGCGGCGCTCGGCGGGCGAAGGCACCGATCAGCCGCGCCGGGCCCCGCGGCGGCACACCGGGTGGATGGCCGGCGCCTGGCTCGGCGCCGAGGGGGCCAGGCAGCGGCAGCGCGAGTCCGACCGGGCCGCCCGGCGCGACCGCGAGGCCCTGGAGCGGGACGCGGCCACCTCCCTGGGCCTGCGTCAGATCCTGGTCTCCGGCGAACGGCCGGGGCCCGGCGTGCGGGCGCACGGCGACATCGTGGCCGCCGAGGGCCTGATCGCCGGGGACTGGCTCGGCGTGCTCCCGATGCCGGGCGGTGCCACCGCCGTCTTCCTCGGCGACGTCTCCGGCCACGGCATCGAGGCCGGCCTGCTGGCCGTCCGGCTCAAGACCGTGGTCGAGGTGGGCCTGCGGCTGGGCCGGGACCTGGACACCACGGTCCGGGCGGCCTGGCAGGCGCTCTGCGGCGAGGACGAGCGCTTCTCCACCCTCGCGCTGGCCGTGCTCGACCCGGCCGCGTCCACGCTGAGCTGGGTGAACGCGGGCCACGGGGAGCCGTTCCTGCTCCGTGCCGACGGCACCGTGGAGCGGCTGGCCGCCACCGGCCCGCTGATCCACCCGCTCCTGGAGCCCGCACCGGGGACCTGGCACACCGCCACCACCGAGCTGCACCCCGGCGACCTGCTGACCCTGTGCACCGACGGCCTGACCGAGGGCCGCCGAGCGGACGGCGAGGAGTTCGGCGAACACCGGGTGGCCGCCCTCCTCGGCGGCCTGTCCACCCCCGAGCGCGAACCCCTCGACGTCACCCGGGCGCTCTACCGTGCCGCGGAGGGCTTCGGCGTCGACTGGCAGCGGGACGACATCAGCCTCCTGATCGCCACCCGGCCCGCCGCACCGGCCGCCTGACGGCGGCTCAGCCGGACCGGCCGGACCGGCCGGGGGCGCAACGGCGAGGGGCGGACCGGCGAGCGGCTGACCCGCTTGGGGTGGACCTCAGTCCCCGACCCGGCCCGCCTCGATCCGGCGGCCCTCGGTGGTGGTGACCACGACCGGAACGCCGTCCGGCACCTCGCCGTCCAGGGACGCGAGCAGACGGTCCACCGGCGGGAGCGGGTCCGGGGTGCGGACGGTGACGTAGAGCGTGCGCCAGTGGGCCTGGGTGTCCACCACCTGCGCCTGCGGGGTGTCCGCGAGCCACTCGGCCGCCGCGTCCGCGGTCCGGGCGGTCCACAGGTGCACCAGGACCGTCCCGGCGGTGCTGGCCCCGAGCATCAGACCGACGGCGGCGAACAGCGCACCCACCGTCAGGTAGCCCCGACGCCGCGGCCCGCCGCCGGCCTCCGTGCCGCCGAGGGCCGCGAAGACCACCATCCCGGCGAAGACCAGCGCCAGCAGGTTGGAGAGGAAGAGCACCAAAGCTCCGAGCGAGAGCCACCAGGCCCCCTGGCCGGCACAGACCCCGACCACCACCAGCGGCGGCACCAGGGAGATCGCGATGGCCACCCCCGGCAGCACGGCGGCCACGTCCTTGCGGGCCAGCGCGACCGCTCCGGCGAAGCCGGTGGCCAGGGCCGCCACCAGGTCCAGCAGCCCGGGCGAGGTGCGGCCCGCCACCTGACTGTCCGACAGCAGGTCGTAGGAGGCCGGCACCACCAGCGAGGCCAGCGCCCCGACGGCCACCACCAGCAGCGCCCCGCCGAGCACGAACCTCCCGGCCGACCCGCCGCGTCTGCGCACCGCACCGAGGGCGATGCCCATGATCGGCATGGAGAGCGGAGCGATGATCATCGCGCCGATCACGGTGGCCGTGGAGTCGGTGAGCACACCCCCGGCGGCGATCACCGCCGAGAGCAGCAACATCGTCCAGAACGCCGAGCGCTTGGCCCCCACGTCGCCGAAGGACAGGTCGAGGTCCTCCGCCAGGTCGTCCAGCGACCGGCGCTGATGAGCGGGCAGCACCAGGCTGCGCAGTCCGTCGAGCATCCGTCATACATGCGCCGGCACGCGCCGCTCCACCACCGGATCGGCCGGAACGCCACCCGTCCGGAGCCGTCCCACGGCGGAGCGGACCGGCCGGGGGCGGTAAACCGACGGGCCGTCAGGAGTGGAGCGGGACCGGGGGCTTGACGGCCTCGACGGCTGCGACCAGGGGGGCGAGCTCGGGGTTGCGGGCCGCCTCTTCGAGGACCTCGCGGAGGGCGCGCTCGTTGGTCGGCCGGGCCTCGTCCAGGAGCCTGAGGCCGTCCTCGCTGACGTTGGTGTAGATGCCCCGGCGGTCGGTGGGGCAGAGGTAGCGCGCGAGCAGGCCCCGGTCCTCCAGCCTGGTCACCAGGCGGGTGGTGGCGCTCTGGCTGAGCACGACCGCGTCGGCCACCTGCTTCATCTGCAGGTGCCCGCCCTCGCCGTCGTGCTGGCGGCTGAGCACGTCGAGCAGGGAGTACTCGCGCACGCTCAGCTCGTGCTCGGCCTGGAGGGCGCGCTCGACGTGCGCCTCGATCCGGCCGTAGAGCACGTAGAGGGCACCCCACCCGTTGGCGAGGGCGGTCAGCGCGGGGTCGGTGGCGGTCATCGGCCGGTCTCCTTCCGTCTGCGGGATCAGCCCCCAGGATACGGCCCCGAGGGCGCTACCGGCCCGAGCCGGTAGGACGCCCCTGCAAGCGCTTCCCCATCTCTGGCGCGATGCCCGCATTTGCCGATTGCCCGCGCCTGCAACTATTGTCGAAGCACGTAAGGCGCACAAGCAACAACCGTACGGAGGGCAGCCATGCCTCTCGCGCTCCTCGCCCTGGCCATCGGGGCATTCGGCATCGGGACCACCGAGTTCGTGATCATGGGTCTGCTGCCGCAGATCGCCGCCGACTACGGCGTCACCATCCCCAGCGCCGGCCTGCTGGTCACCGGCTACGCCCTCGGCGTCGTGGTCGGCGCCCCGTTGATGACCGCGCTCGGCACCCGGATCAGCCGCAAGACCATGCTGATGCTGCTGATGGGCCTGTTCGTGGTGGGCAACCTGCTCTCCGCCGCCGCCCCCACCTTCCCGCTGATGCTGGCCGGCCGGATCGTCACCTCGCTCGCCCACGGCGCGTTCTTCGGCATCGGCTCGGTGGTCGCCGCCGAACTGGTCGCCCCCGAGAAGAAGGCCGGCGCCATCGCCACCATGTTCACCGGTCTGACGGTGGCCAACATCGTCGGCGTCCCGCTCGGCACCTTCATCGGCCAGGCCGTCGGCTGGCGGGCCACCTTCGCCGGGGTCGCCGTGCTCGGCGCGGCCGGCCTGCTCGGCATCGCCCGCCTGGTCCCCGCCACCCCGCGCCCCGAGGGCGCCCACCTGCGCCGCGAGCTGACGGCCTTCCGCAACCCGCAGGTGCTGCTCGCGATGGCGATGACCGTGCTCGGCTTCGGCGGGGTCTTCGCCGCCATCACCTACATCGCGCCCATGATGACCAACGTGGCCGGCTACTCCGAGGGCTCCGTCACCTGGCTGCTGGTCCTGTTCGGCGTCGGGATGTTCCTCGGCAACCTGCTCGGCGGCCGCTACGCCGACCGCAAGCTGATGCCGATGCTCTACACCACCCTCGGCGGCCTCTCGGTCGTGCTCGCCCTCTTCACCCTCACCGCACACAGCAAGGTCCTGGCCGCCGTCACCGTCCTGCTGGTCGGCGCCCTCGGCTTCGCCACCGTCCCACCGCTGCAGAAGCGCGTCCTGGACCAAGCCCACGGCGCCCCCACCCTGGCCTCCGCCGTCAACATCGGCGCCTTCAACCTCGGCAACGCGCTGGCCGCCTGGCTCGGCGGCATGGTCATCTCGGCCGGCCTCGGCTACACCGCCCCCAACTGGGTGGGCGCCCTGCTCGCCGCCGCCGCGCTGGTGCTGGCCCTCTGGTCCGCCGCCCTGGAGCGCCGCGCCCCGGCCGCCTCCGCCCCCGTACCCACCCCCGCCCTCGTCCACCACTGACGAACCGTCACCACCGCACCGAAGGAACCACCATGAGCACCACCACCGTCACCCCGCTGACCACCGCCGCCGCCGAGACCCTGGTCGCCGCCGCCCGCGCCGCCGCCGAGGCCGCCGGAGTCGCCGTCAGCGTCACCGTCCTGGACGCGGGCGGGCACCTGCTCGCCTTCCGCCGCGACGACCGCTCCGTCCTGATCTCCGGCGAGACCAGCACCCGCAAGGCCTACACCGCCCTCCAGCTGAACGCCCCCACCGCCGATCTGGTGGACCTCGTGAAGCCCGAGGGCCCGTTCCACTCCCTCACCACCGCCCTCGACCGCCCTCTCCTCTTCATCGCCGGCGGCGTCCCCGTCCACGACCGCGACGGCCACCTCATCGGCGCCCTCGGCGTCGGCGGCGGCGCCCCCGCCCAGGACCACGCCTTCGCGACCACGGCCCTCACCGCCCTCTGAGCCCCCGTCACCCCGCGCGGCCCCGCAGCCCCCGCGCTGCGGGGCCGCGCCGCGTCCGGTCTCCGGGGCACGGCACCCGCTCGGTACACTGCGCCGATGATCATCGAACCCTCGCACGGCCCGGTCGAGCTCGTCGTCTTCGACTGCGACGGCGTCCTGCTGGACAGCGAACGCCTCGCGGTGCGGGTGGACGCGGTGGTACTGGCCGCGCTCGGTTGGGAGTTGAGCGAGGAGGAGATCGTCCACCGGTTCGTCGGCCGCTCGCACGCGTACATGACCTCGGAGATCGAGGCGCACCTCGGCCGGGCGCTGCCGGAGGGATGGGACGCGGAGTTCCAGCCGCTCTACGACGAGGCCTTCGCCACCGAACTGACGCCCGTGGACGGCATAGAGGCGGCCTTGGACGCGATCGCGCTGCCGACCTGCGTGGCCTCCAGCAGCAGCCACCCGCGCCTGCGCAGGACCCTCGGCCAGGTCGGCCTGCACCACCGCTTCGAGGGCCGGATCTTCAGCGCGAGCGAGGTGGCGAACGGCAAGCCCGCCCCGGACCTCTTCCTGCACGCCGCCACCACTCTGGGTGTACCGCCCGGCCGCTGCCTGGTGGTGGAGGACAGCCGCTTCGGCGTCGCCGCCGCCCGCGCGGCCGGCATGCGCTCCCTCGGCTACGCGGGCGGCCTCACCCCGGCCGCCTGGCTGGAGGGCCCGGCCACCACGGTCTTCACCGACATGCGCGAACTCCCCGCCCTCGTCGCGGCGGCCGGCTGAGCGGCGGACCGAGACGCCGGCCGAGCCGTCGCCACACGATTCCGACGCACCGGCGGCGCGCGGGCAGCGCGACGGCGATGGGCGGCACCGGAGGATCCGGTGCCGCCCATCGGGGCCGTGCGAGGTCAGAGGTCGAACTCCTCCGGGGAGACGGCCAGTGCGAAGCAGGCCTCGCGGACGACCGCCTGCTCGGTCTTGTCGAAGTCGCCATCGGCGCCGCCGATGACGATGCCGATCTGGATGACGGCGCGGGCCTCGACGGGCTTCTTGGCGACCTTGCCGATCACCTGGAGCAGCGTCACCTTGCCGAGCTCGAAGTCGGCGGTGACGGTGGTCAGGTAGTCGTCGAAGCGGCGGTGCAGGTCCGCGGCCTCGAAGTTCTGCAGCACCGGGTTGGTGGCGATCAGCGCCGCCACCCGCTGCCGCTCGGACGGGTCGACCGAGCCGTCCGCGGCGGCCACCAGGGCGCACATCGCCATCGAGGCGTCGCGGAAGCCGCCGCTCTTCAACTCGTTCTTCTTGCTCTCGAGTTGGGTCTGCATGGTCTGGGCGGACTGCTTGAGGCGGTCCCACAGGGCCATCGGTGAAGTCTCCAATACGGGGTGGTGCGGAGCTACGTGCTACAGGTGGGGGGCGATGGCCGGCATCAGGTCCTGGAAGGTGCGGCCGCGGGCGGGTTCGCCGATCGCGGAGAACGTCCAACCGCCGCCCTCGCGACGGACCTTGGCCATGATCTGGGCCGTGTGCGGTCCGCCGCCGGTGAGGGTGTAGCGGGCCAGCTCCGTGCCGGTGGACTCGTCCACCAGACGGCAGAAGGCGTCCTGCACCTGCTCGAAGGTCTGCCCGGTGAAGGAGTTCACCGTGAAGACGATCTGCTCGACCGTCGCGGGCACCCGGGCCAGGTCGACCACGATGGTCTCGTCGTCGCCGCCCGCGCCGCTGCCGCCGACCAGGTTGTCACCGCTGTGCCGGACGGAGCCGTCGCGGCTGACGAGCTGCTGGAAGTAGACCACCTCGACCAGCCCGCCGCCCTTGTTGTAGAGCACGGCGGAGGCGTCCAGGTCGATCGGTCGGGCGGTGAGCTTGGCGAAGAAGCCCTTGGGCGCGGCGGCCCGCCAGCCGAGGCCCATCCGGACCACGCTCAGCGCGCCGCCGTCGGCCTTGGCCAGGCTGATGCCCTGGCCCTTCCTCAGGTTGATGCTCATGCTGCTACTGCCCCTTCTCGCCGGCTGCGGCGCGCGGTCAGAGTGCGACGCCGAAGTCCTGGGCAATTCCCGCCAGACCCGAGGCGTAACCCTGCCCGATGGCGCGGAACTTCCACTCCGCGCCGTTGCGGTACAGCTCGCCGAAGACCATGGCGGTCTCGGTGGAGGCGTCCTCGGAGAGGTCGTAGCGGGCGATCTCGGCGCCGCCGGCCTGGTTGACCACCCGGATGAAGGCGTTGCGGACCTGGCCGAAGTTCTGGCCGCGGCCGGCGCCGTCGTAGATCGAGACGGGGAAGGTGACGCGCTGCACGTCGGCCGGGACGGCGGCCAGGTTGACCTTCAGCTGCTCGTCGTCGCCGTCGCCCTCGCCGGTCCGGTTGTCGCCGGTGTGCTCGACGGAGCCGTCGCCGCTCTTGAGGTTGTTGAAGAAGACGAAGTCACCGGTGGAGCGGACCTTGCCGTCCTCGCCGAGCAGCAGGGCGCTGGCGTCCAGGTCGAATTCGGTGCCGGTGGTCGAGCGCACGTCCCAGCCCAGGCCGATGACGACGGCGGTCAGGCCGGGCGCCTCCTTGGTGAGCGAGACGTTTCCACCCTTGCTGAGGCTGACGCCCATGAACGGTCTCCTTCGAGTCGTGGTGCCGCCGGCGGAGCTGACGGTGTTTTAAATCTACAGCAATGTAGAAGTAAAGAGACCGTAAGATCCCCTGCGGGGAGGCCGCAGTTCGCGGTCTCGCTACGATGAACGGCCGACACCGCCGCGACGTGCCCGAGGAGGACCGATGGTGCGAGACACCGAGCCCGAGCCCGGCCACGCCCGGGACCACGGCGGCCACGACGGCCGTCCGCGCCGGCGCGCGCAGGGCGAGCTGGAGTCGCAGATCCTGCACGTGCTGCACCGCGCCGGCCGGCCCGCCTCCGCCGCGTGGGTGCAGGAGCACTTCGACGGCGAGCTCGCCTACTCCACCGTGATCACCATCCTGACCCGGCTGCACGAGAAGAAGGCCGTCACCCGGGTCCGCGACGGCCGCGCCTACCTCTTCACCCCCGCCGCCGACGGGGCCGGACTGGCCGCCCTGCGGATGCGGCGGATGCTGGACGCCGAGAGCGACCGGCAGGCCGTGCTGGCCAGCTTCGTCACCGCCCTCTCGGCCGACGACGAGCAGCTGATCCGCGCCCTCCTCGCCTCCGACTCCCCTCCCTCGAACGGGAGTTGAGCACACCGTGGGCGTCTTCGTCTTCCTCCCCCTGATCCTGCCGCTGACCGCGCTGCCGATCGCGCGGCTCGCCGAGCAGCACCTGCACCCGCGCACCACCACCCGGCTGCTCAGCTGGATCAGCGGCGTGCTGGCCCTCTGCTCCACCCTCTGCCTCGGCCTGCTCGGCGTGGTCGGCACCGCCCAGATCCCGGGCAACCCGCTGCCGGACGCCTGGGCCGACCCGGAGGTCCGGGCCGCCGTGCCCTGGGACGAGGCGGTCGGCACCGGCTCGATCGTCGCCCTCGCCGTGGTCCTGGTGACCGCCGCCGTCACCCTCGGCCGCCACCTGCGCGGCCGCCTCCGGGCCCGCTGGGCACTGGCGCCGCTGGGCAGCGCCGACGAGCTGGCCGTGCTGGACGACGAGGCCCCGTACGCCTACGCCGTCCCCGGCCGCCGGGGGCGGGGGCGGATCGTGGTCTCCACCGCGATGCTCGACCACCTCGACCAGGACGAGCGGCGCGCCCTGTACGCCCACGAACGGGCCCACCTGACGGGCGGTCACCACCGCCACCTGCTCACCGTCCGGCTCGCCGCCGCCGTGAACCCCTTCCTGGCCCCGCTGCGCGACGCCGTGGTCTTCGCCGCCGAACGCTGGGCCGACGAGGAGGCCGCCGAGGCCGTCGGCGACCGCCGCCTGGTCGCCCGCGCCGTCGGCCGCGCCTCGCTCGCCCTCCCCCGGCCGCAGGCCCCCACCGCCCTCGCCCACTTCGCCGCCCCCGGCCCCGTCCCGCGCCGGGTCGCCGCACTGCTGGCCCCCGGCCCGCTCGTCCGCCACTGGCCCCCGGCCGCCAGCCCGGCCGGCCTCGCCGCCCTGGTCGCGGCGGCCGGCACCACGGTCTCGGCGATGTCCTGCCTCAACGCCTCGGCGGCCCTGCTGCTGATCCTGCACACCGCGACCGCCAGCCACGGGATCGGGGCCGGCTGACCGGGCGTCAGTGCGGCGTGCCAGAGTCTGCCCATGCTGGAGATCACGGTACGGACCGAGGGCGGGGCGCGGCTGGTCCGGCCGACCGCCGAGGAGCTGGCCGCGCTGGTGGCGCGGATCGGCGCGGACGAGGACAACTTCCTGGTGCTGCAACGGGCACCGGACCTGCCCGACGTCTTCGCGCAGGTCTGGCACCGGACGGGTGACGTCTACGCGCTGGAGCACCGCGACGGCACGCCGGAGCGGCACTTCGGGGCGCTGTTCGACACCCCGGAGGCGGTGGCGGCCGCCCTGACCGGCTGGGCCCGGCAGGAGACGGGTTGGGACGCGGGCCGGACGTGGGAGCGGCTGGAGTTCGCGCCCGCCCCGGAGGCGCCGCCGCTCGACCTGAGCGAGGCGGACCGCACCCTCCTGGAGGACCGGCTCCGGCTCGAACTGGCCGCCGGATACACCGACCTGGACGGGCTCGCCGAGCTCGCCGAGGACCACCTGATCACCGCCGAACGCCGTCCCGTCTCCCCCGCGCAGGCCAGGGCCCTGGCGAGGCGGCTCTGGCTGGAGCGCGTCGGGGAGCAGTCCGCCTGGCAGGGCGAGACCGACCCGGAGCGGCTGGCCCGGGCCTTCGCCGCCCTGGAGCGCAGCGGCATCACCGCCCGCGAGAACTTCGCCTGCTGCGGCAGCTGTGGCCATGCCGAGATCGGCGGCGTGGCCCCCGCCGAAGCGCGCGGCTTCGTCTACTTCCACGCCCAGAGCACCGAGCACGCCGCCGCCGGACACGGCCTGACGCTGCACTACGGCGCCTTCGAGGGCTCGGACACGACCACCCTCGACGTCGGCCACGAGGTGGTGGCCGCCCTCCAGGGGGTCGGCCTCCGCACCGACTGGGACGGCACCCGGGAGCGCGCCCTCACCGTCACCCCGCTCGACTGGCGCCGCCGCCTGGTGGGCTAGCGCTGTGGCCGGGACCCGCTTTCGATCCGACCCGACCCGGGGTAGCCTCGCCACCCAGATCTCCGCCGGGGTGATCGAGCAGTTCCAGCAGCAGTACGCCAACTGATCGCCCGTCAGAGGGAGTCGAGAGCGATGACCACGCGTTTCGGGGACTACCAGAACGAGATCTACCTCAACGGCCTGGGTGGCGTGCTGCCGACGCTGCCGATGACCTTCGGGGAGCTGGAGGCGAGGGCGGCCGGTGCGCTGGCGCCCTCGGTGCTCTCCTACGTGGCGGGCGGGGCGGGCGACGAGTCCACCCAGCGGGCCAACGTCGAGGCCTTCGGGCACTGGGGCCTGGTGCCCAGGATGATGGTCGGCGCGGTGGAGCGGGACCTCTCGGTCGAGCTCTTCGGGCTGCGGCTGCCCTCACCGCTCTTCATGGCGCCGGTCGGGGTGATCGGGCTGTGCGCGCAGGACGGCCACGGCGACCTGGCCACGGCCCGCGCCGCAGCCCGCACCGGGGTCCCGATGGTGGCGTCGACCCTGACGGTGGATCCGCTGGAGGAGGTGGCCGCCGAGTTCGGCGACACTCCCGGCTTCTTCCAGCTCTACACCCCCACCGACCGCGCACTGGCCGAGAGCCTGGTGCACCGCGCGGAGGCGGCCGGCTACCGCGGCATCGTGGTCACCCTCGACACCTGGGTCACCGGCTGGCGCCCCCGCGACCTCGCCACCTCCAACTTTCCCCAGCTGCGCGGCCACTGCCTGGCCAACTACACCAGCGATCCGGTCTTCCGGGCCCGCCTCGCCAAGGCCCCCGAGGAGGACCCGGGCGCCGCGATCCTGGAGTGGGTCGGCCTGTTCGGCAACCCGCTCACCTGGAACGACCTGCCCTGGCTGCGCTCGCTCACCGACCTGCCGATCGTCCTCAAGGGCCTCCAGCACCCCGAGGACGTCCGCCGGGCCCGCGACGGCGGCGTGGACGGCGTCTACTGCTCCAACCACGGCGGCCGGCAGGCCAACGGCGGCCTGCCGGCCCTGGACGCCCTGCCGGGCGTGGTCGAGGCCGCCGGCGGGCTGCCGGTCCTCTTCGACTCCGGCGTCCGCTCCGGCGCCGACGTGGTCAAGGCCCTGGCCCTCGGCGCCACCGCCGTCGGCGTCGGACGCCCCTACGCCTACGGCCTGGCCCTGGGCGGCACCGACGGCGTCGTCCACGTCCTGCGCTCGCTGCTCGCCGAGGCCGACCTGATCATGGCCGTCGACGGCTACCCGACCCTCGCCGACCTGCGGGCCGAGGGTGCCCTGCGCCGGATCTGACGCACCGTCGGGACCCCGTACCGGACCTCCGGGACGGAGCTCCGCCGGGTGGCCCTGCCCGGCCGACCGACCGCTTCGGCTCACCGCCCCCGCGAACCCCACCAGTGGCTCTCCGACCCGTCACGACCACTCCGGGCGGCGTCGACCCGCCGAGCGCTCAGAACGACGGGTCCTCGCCGGTGAGACCGTCGACGGACTCGCGGATCAGGTCGGCGTGGCCGACGTGGCGGGCGTACTCCTCGACGAGGTCCAGCAGGATGCGGCGGAGGTTGGGGCGCTCGCCGTTGCGAGCGGTGAAGGCACCGAGCTGCTCCAGACCGCCCCCGGCGAGGGCCGCGTCGACGACGGCCCGGGAGCGGGCGGTCGCCTCCTGCCAGAGCGTGTACAGCTGCTCGGGGGTGTCCTCGGCGGCGGAGCGGTAGTCCCAGTCGGGGGTGGCCTCCCAGTCGACGGCGTCCCAGGGTGCGCCGACGGGCACGCCGAGCCAGAGGCGGGCGAAGTGGCTGTCCTCGATGTGCGCCAGGTGCTTGAGCAGCCCGCCCAGGGTGACGGTGGACGCGCCGAGGGTGGCCCGCAGTCCGGCGGCGTCCAGCCCCGAGGTCTTCCAGGCCAGCGTCGCCCGCTGCCGCTCCAGTGCACCCAGGACGGCCGCCGCCTCGGTGCCGGCGAGCGGGGGGTCGGGCCAGGTCTCCGCAGTGAACTCGATCATGCGTCAGGACTCTAGTGGCTACTCCGAATTCGCTATTCGGGGGCACGGCATGGGTGCGTCGGGGCGGGGGCCGCCGATCCGAGATCAATCCTCGTTCCGCCGGACGTCGCGCGTAACCGAGGAGGAACAGAGTGGCCGTCACCAGGAAAGCCGTTCTCACGACGATCGCCGTAGGGATCGCGACCTCATTGGTCACAGCACCCGTCGCCCAGTCCACGGCGCGCATCGCGGACGGCAAGGTGACCTCGCGCATCGGCCAGAAGGTGCGGGAGAAGCCGACGACCAAGTCGAAGTCCATCGGCGAGTACGCCACCGGCGCGAAGGTCCGGCTGGCCTGCAAGGTGCACGGCGAGAAGGTGGACGGCAACGACCTCTGGTACCGCCTGGCGAACCGCGACGGATGGATGAGCGCACGGTTCGTCAAGAACTCGGCCCCGGTAGCCTTCTGCGACGCCGACGGGGGCGACGCCGGAGGCAGCGGCAGTGCCAAGACCGGGCCCAAGGGCGACACCGGCGCCAAGGGCGAGGCGGGCGCGAAGGGCGACACCGGAGCCACCGGCCAGGCGGGGCCGAGGGGCGAGACCGGCCCGGCGGGTCCTGCGGGTCCCCAGGGCGCGAAGGGTGACGCCGGGTCAGCCGGCGCGCCGGGCCAGAAGGGCGACGCGGGCGCGACCGGCGCCCAGGGCCCCCAGGGCGAGGCGGGCGCAGCAGGACCACGAGGCGAGACCGGACCGGCCGGCGCCAAGGGCGACACCGGAGCCACCGGAGCCCAGGGACCGACCGGAGCTACCGGGGCGGTGGGTCCTCAGGGCGAGACAGGCGCGACGGGCCCGAAGGGCGACACCGGAGCCACCGGAGCCACAGGAGCCACAGGAGCCCAGGGCCCCAAGGGCGACGCTGGGTCAGTCGGCGCACAGGGACCGCAGGGCGAGCCCGGGGCGACGGGCTCCGCCGGAGCGCAAGGGCCCAAGGGCGACACCGGAGCCACCGGCGCGCAGGGACCGACCGGGGCTACCGGGGCGGTGGGTCCGCAGGGCGAGACGGGCCCGACCGGCGCCCAAGGCCCCAAGGGCGACATCGGGGCCCAGGGCGCGCCCGGCGTCCAAGGCGCACCCGGTGCCCCGGGGGACAAGGGCGACACCGGAGCTGCCGGCCCTCAGGGCCTGAAGGGCGACACAGGCCCCGCCGGGGCACAGGGCGCCCAAGGCGCCAAGGGCGACACCGGCGCGACCGGAACTCAGGGCCCCAAGGGTGACAAGGGCGAGCCCGGTGTCGAGGGTGTAGTCGGCCCTCAGGGGCCGAAGGGGGACACCGGCGCCAAGGGCGACACGGGACCGCAGGGGCCGAAGGGGGACACCGGGCCGCAGGGTGTGAAGGGCGACGCCGGCGACTCCGGAGCCACGGGGGCGGCGGGAGCCCAAGGGCCCAAGGGTGACACCGGCGCGACCGGCCCCGCCGGGGCGCAAGGGGCGCAGGGCGCGAAGGGCGACACCGGAGCCGCCGGAGCTCAGGGCGCTCAGGGCGCTCAGGGCGCTCAGGGCCCCAAGGGTGACACCGGTGCGCAGGGGCCGAAGGGCGACCCCGGGCCGGTGAAGAACCCGGTGGTCCGCCAGGTGACCGGAACGCAGGTCACGCTGTCCGCCACCAAGGACGCCTCCGTCACGGGCACCGCCCAGTGCCCGACCGGGTCCACCGTGGTGGGTGGTGGGTTCAGCCACGGCACCCGGGCCAACCAGACCCTCGTGCCCGACTTCTGGTTCTGGGAGAGCCAGGCCGACCTCACCGCCAACTCCTGGCGCGTCTCGTTCCAGCAGAATTCCGCGACGGGCGCCACCTTCGCGATCACCCCGTACGCCTACTGCCTCTCGCTGGCCTGACCGCCCGGCCGGGCGGCGGCCGGCACCAGGCCGGGGGCGAAGCGGAAGGAGACGGCCTCCATCAGGGGCCTGCGCTTGGTGTTCTGGAAGGCGGCCACCCGCCAGCGGCCGTCCTCGCCGCGCACCAGGGTGTAGGTCTGAACCTTCGTCAGCTTCCCCTTCGGGGCGGCGCCCTTGTACGTGTCGCCCCGCGAGGTGACCACGGCGAGGCCGGGGGCGGGGAAGCGGACGTCCACGAGTTCGTCGGCCAGCCGGGTCCCCTTGAGGAAGCCGGCGAACAGGGCGCGGTGGCTCTCCACGATGTCGCGGCGGCCCCGGTAGTGGGTGCCGACGTAGGTGACGTAGTCGGCGTCCTCGGTGAACTCGGCGCCGTAGGCGTCGGCGTCGTGGCGGGCCCAGGCGTCGACCAGCCGGGCGAGGACCTCGGTGACGGGCTGGCGGTCGGTGCTGTGCGTGGTCATGACGGCCCCTTCCGGGATAGGCTGAGATGGCTGCACAGATGCAATATCTGCGCGCATGCAGATAAATGTAAGGGGAGTACCTCGCCATGGCAACCGCCCAGCCCGCACCGGGCGACGAACACGAGACCTTCCGCGCCTACCTGGACGCGGTGGGGCTCAACGCGATGGCCGCCGCCGCCGCGGTCGGCCTCCAGCCCTCGGAGTGGTACGCCTTCAGCCGGCTCGCCCTCGCCGGCGGCCTCACCTCCGGGGAGCTCTCCACCCTGACCGGTCTCACCACCGGCGCCACCACCCGCCTGATCGACCGCCTGGAGCGGGCCGGATTCGTCCGCCGCGCCACCGACCCGGCCGACCGCCGCAAGGTGGTGGTCGAACCCGTCCCCGAGTCACTCCCCCGCATCGCCGAGGCCGTCACCCCGACCCGCCACCACCTCGCCCGGGTCCTCGACCGCTACACCCCCGAGCAACGCGCCGTCCTGTTCGACTACTTCAGCCACGCCGCCCCCGCCTTCCGCGAGGCCACCGAGGAGATCCGCCGCTCCGGGTGAACCCGGACAGCCCTGCGCCCCGGTCACCGGTTGGGGCCGGTGACCGGGGCGCAGGGGGTCCGATCAGGGTGGGTCAGGGCAGGTCAACGACCTTGCAGGGCCTTGACGTTGTCGCCGAAGGACCAGCCCTTGGAGCCGTCCCAGTTGATGGACCAGGTCATCAGGCCCTTGAGCTGGCCGCTGAAGGAGCCGTAGGCCTGGCTGACCAGGCTGGGGGCCATGTAGCCGCCACCGGCGCCGGGCTGGGCCGGGAGGCCGGGGACCTGCTTGTCGTAGGGGACCTTGATGGTGGTGCCCTGGATGGTGAGGCCGTTGTTCAGGCACTGGGTCTGCTTGGTGAAGCCCTCGACCGTGCCGGCCTGGTAGGAGTCACCGGCGCAGCCGTACATGCTGCCGTTGTAGTACTGCATGTTGAGCCACCACAGGCGGCCGTTGTCGACGTACTTCTTGATGATCGGCAGGTACGAGCCCCAGATCGAGCCGTAGGTGACGCTGCCGCCGGTGACGTACGCGGTCTCCGGCGCCATGGTCAGGCCGAAGCCGGCCGGCATCTGGGCGAGCACGCCGTCGATGATGCGGATCAGGTTGGACTGGGAGGCCGAGAGCGAGGTGATGCTGCCGCTGCCGGACAGGCCGGTCTCGATGTCGATGTCGATGCCGTCGAAGTTGTACTTCTTCAGGATCGGCACCACCGTGGCCACGAACTTGTCGGCCACCGTGCTGGAGCTCAGGTCGATGCCGGCGGCGGCGCCGCCGATCGACATCAGCAGCGTCGCGCCGGCCGCCTTGGCCTGGCACATCTCGGCGGGGGTGGAGACCTTGACGCCCGCGTCCATGCCGTCCTGCCACAGGACGGTGCCGTCGGAGAGGATCACCGGGAAGGCGGCGTTGATGACGTTGTAGCCGTGCGCGGCGATCCGGCTGTCCGTGATCGGCACCCAACCCATGCCCGGGTGAACGCCGTTGGAGGCGCCGTCCCAGTTCTCCCAGTAGCCCTGCAGCACCTTGCCGGACGGCTTGGGCTTGGTCGGGCAGGTGTCCCCGGTGCCGCTCGGCGAGGGGCTGGTCGACGGCGAGGTGGACGGGCTGGTGGACGGCGAGGTCGACGGGCTCGTCGAGGGCGAGGCACTGGTCGACGGACTGGTCGACGGGGACGGGCTGGTCGACGTGCTGGTGGACGGCGAGGGGCTGGAGCCGCCGGGGCCGGTCAGGGTGAAGTCGTCGGCGTAGTAGGCGGGTTGGCCGTACCAGCCGTGCACCCAGATGGTCACCGAGGTGGTGCTCGCGCCGGTGCCGAAGTTGACGGCGAGCTGGCCGTAGGAGGCGTTGCCCGGGGTCCAGGTGGAGGTGGTGCCGGTCAGGCCGGTGCCAGTGGCGCCGAGGTAGACGTAGCTGCCCTGGACCCAGGCGCTCAGCGAGTACTGGGAGTTGGGCTGCACGCTGATGGTCTGGCTGCACTGCCCGCTGTCCTGGCCGCTCGGCACCGCCTTGAGCGCCGAACTGCCGCCGTGCACCGGGCTGGTGACCGCCGCGCCGGAGCCGGCCGTACAGGTCCAGCCGGAGAGTCCGCTCTCGAAGCCGGGGTTGGCCACCAGGTTGGGGGCCGCCGCCCCGGCGGTGACCGAGCCGGCCACCACGAGGCCGGCTCCGACCACCGCGGCGGCGCTGACGCCCGCGAGGGTGCGCCGGGCGAGGTTCGGCGCGGGGCGGGCGTGGCTGGTCCGGGTGGGCTGCGGCGCGCGCTCCGCCCCGGGGCCGGGGCCGCCCGACGGACGCGGAGTACGGGACCTCCGACGGAACATGGTGTGCTCCCTTCCCGCCGGGCGTCGTGGAACTGTCGACGCGTGGGGGCGCGACGCCCGGGCATGGGTGAGGTGGGGGGACATGTGGGGATGTGCCGGTCCGGATCGTAGGAGCGCCGGAAAGGGCACGTCAATAGGTCTGGACCAATCACCCGGCGCACGCCCCCGCGAGCTCGGACGATCCCCCGCCCCGACCCCCTGCCCGGGTGGCACTCCGTCAGGAACGCCGGGCCCGGGGGCCGTTGGCGGGACCGAGCCTCAGCCCTTCAGCCCGAGGGCGGTGCGCAGCTCGCGGCCGGCGCCCCCGAAGCCGGGGCCGGCCGGCCCTCCGGCGGCGGCCCTGGCCGCCTCGGTCCGCGGGTCGGCCCGCTGGATCGCGGCCCACCGGGCCAGCTGCTCGACCTCGCCCCGGTACTTGGCGACGGCGGGCCGCAGCGGGGCGCTCCAGTCCGTCCGGTCGAGCACCAGCAGCGTGCTGTCGGTGGCGGTGACCAGCTGCTGGGCCCAGGCGCGGTACTGCTCCGGCGCCTCGTCGGCCCGCTTCTCCGGCGCCAGCACCAGGGCCTGTTCGACGCTGCGGGAGGCGGCGAAGTAGGCGTTCTGCTCGGCCGAGAAGGACGCCGGATCCTGGCGGACCGAACCGGTCCGGAGCTCCGGGGACTGGACCAGGCAGAGTGCCCGCTTGCCGTCGACCGGGCCGACGTACCCCGGCTCGACGCCCTCGGGCAGCGCCGCCTGGTCGAGCACGTAGTCGTGGTGGACGGCGAGGCAGTTCCGCCGGACCACCGCGTCCTCGGGGTACCCGCCGGCGGTCGGCAGGTTGGCCGGCCCGGTGACCTCGGTCCGGTGCGGCCGGTCACAGGGCACCACGGTGACGGTCCGGGGGACCGGCCCGTCCATCCCGAGCTCCACCACGCACTGACCCGTGGTCAGCTCTCCGACGAGCACCTTGCCGTTGCCCTGCGCGATGCCCAGCACCTGCGGCACGACCAGCGAGAGCGCCAGGATCCAGAAGCCGGACAGGCACAGCCCCAGGATCGCCCGGCTCCGGCCCAGCCAGGGGTTGTTGCCGATCCTGCGCAGCGCGAGCACCCCGAGCACGATGCCCGCCACCACCCCGATCCCGGTGAAGCCGAGGGCGCCGGCCACCAGGGCGGCGGTGGCCCCGCGATCCTTCCCCGGCGCGGGCGGGTACTCCCGGGCGGCCGTCTCGGTGGCGGGGCTGGACTGCTGGTCGGGGACCGAAGACAACGCCGGGGCTCCTCGTGGGCAGGGGTCCGCTGGTACGCGGCCCCGCGACGATATCCGGGTGCCCTGGCCCTCCGCCTTCGATTAACCTCCGCCGCCCGTCCGGGCGGTGACCAGGCCCGACTCGTACGCCGCGATCACCGCCTGGGCGCGGTCCCGGACGTCCAGCTTGCCGAAGATGCTGGTGATGTAGTTCTTCACGGTGGACTGGCTGATCTCCAGCGCCTGCGCGATGGCGGCGTTGTCCAGCCCCCCGGCGATCAGGCGCCAGACCTCCACCTCACGGGGCGTCAGCTCCCCGGCCGCACCGCCCTCCGCCGGGGCCACCGCCACCGCGGCGGCGGGCGAGGCCCGGACGTGACTGGAGATCAGCCGGGTGAGCAGCCGGGGGGCCACCACCGCCTCGCCGGCGTGGACGGTCCGGATCGCGGCGGCCAGGTCCTCCGGGGAGACGTCCTTGGGCAGGAAGCCGTACGCGCCGGCGCGCAGCGCGGCCACCACGTACTCGTCCATGTCGAAGGTGCTGAGCGCCAGCACCCGCACCCCGGGCAGCTCCGCGGCCAGCCGCTCGGTGGCGCCGACGCCGTCCAGCACGGGCATCCGGATGTCCATCACCACCACGTCGGGGCGCAGCTCCCGCGCCCGGGCGACGGCCTGCTCGCCGTCCTCGGCCTCGCCGACCACCTCGAAGGAGGGGTCGGGCGAGAGGATCAGCGAGAGTCCGCGCCGCACCAGCGGCTGGTCGTCGGCGATCAGGACCCTGATCGCCCGCTCCTCGGTCATCGGTTCTCCTGCCCGTTCTGGACGGCGGCCTCGGCGGTCTCGGCCGGGCTCAGCGGTAGGTCGGCGAGGACGGCGAAGCCGCCCTCGGGGAGCGGACCGGCCGTCAGGGTGCCGCCGTGCAGGGCGACCCGCTCCCGCATCCCGACCAGGCCGTGGCCGCCCGGTACCGCCGCCCCCGGCACCGAGCCCTCGCCGTCGTCGCGGACCTCCACGCCCATCGACTCCGGACGGTACGTCAGCCGCACCTCGGCACGGGCCGGCCCCGCGTGCTTGCGGGCGTTGGTCAGCGCCTCCTGGACGATCCGGTACACCGTCAGGCCGACGGTCGGCGGCAGCGGGCGGCGCGCGCCCTCGACCGTGAGCACGGTCGGCAGCCCGGCCCGGTCGGACTCGGCCACCAGCCGGTCGAGGTCCTCCACCCCGGGCTGGGGAGCTGACGGGGCGTCGTCCGGTTCGTCGCCGGTGCGCAGCACGTTGAGCAGCTGACGCATCTCGCGCAGCGCGAGGCGTCCGGAGGACTCCAGGGTGACCAGGGCGTCGCGGGCCACCTCGGGGTTGGCCAGGTTGGCCCGGGCGCCGCCGGCCATCAGCTGCATGGTGGTGATGTGGTGGGCCACGATGTCGTGCAGCTCCCGGGCGATCCGCCGGCGTTCGTCGGCCACCGCGCGGTCGGCGAGCAGCTGCCGGTTGGCCGCCACCTCGCGCTGCCAGCGGTTCACCGCCAGGGCGCCGCCGACCACGAACAGCACCGAGAGCACCGGGCTGATGCCCTCCTGCCAGGAGACGGTGCGACCGTACGCCTGGCTCCAGGAGAGCAGCGCCGCCGCGGTCACGGCCGCGGCCGCCGTCACCCGGCGCGGGCAGGCCCGGGCCACCGAGTACACGCTGACGATCAGGGCGGCGCCGAAGTGGGTGGGCAGCCGCAGCAGCAGGGTGGACAGCACGTCCAGCAGCACCACGACGGCCAGCACCGGCAGCGGGTGGCTACGGCGGAAGAGCAGCGGCAGTGCGGCCACCGCGATCAGGAGCAGGCCGGCCACGCTCACCTGGTGCTCGCCGGTGGGGTCGCCGAAGAACACGTAGCTGAGCACGTTGAGCGCGCACGCCCCGGCGGCCACCAAGGCGTCGGTGTGCGTCCAGGGCACCCCCTCGGCCTGCGCCGCGCCCCCGGGGGGCGGCCCGAAGTGTGCCCGCACGCCCATGTCCGTCCTTCCATGCCGACTCAACCGCGCTGATCAGCGCCGATGCCCTCATTCTGTCAGGGCCCCGGAGCGGCGGGCATGGTCCCCGCGGCCGATCACCGGGCCGCCGGACCAGGACCACGGTCCCGGGTGCGCCCCGCCCCGGGGAGCTGAGGCCCCGTCACGGATCGTCCGCCGCCACGACGCCCGGGGCCCCTCCCGGCTGATGAGCTGTGAGCAGACCGGGAACCCCCGGCACCAGCACACGAAACGGGCCGCGCCAGGCGGTCCGCCGGAGGAACACGTGATCCGCGCACTGACCGGGTACTCGACCAGGAACCCCTGGCGGGTGATCGCCTTCTGGGTCGTCCTGGGCATCGGCCTCACCCTGCTCAGCCCGATGCTGCTCTCCCGCGTCACCCAGTCCAGCACCGGGGACTTCCTGCCCCGGAGCTACGACTCGGCCGCGGCGCTGCGGATCGCCGAGGAGCACTTCGGGCTGCGGCCGGACGCCACCACGGTGACCGTCCTGGTCGCCCGGGCCGACGGCAAGCCGCTGACCGCCGCCGACCACGAGCGGGTCACGGCGCGCTCGGCGGAGCTGGCCGCGCACCGGGTGGAGATGCCGCGCGAGAAGGACGAGCCCGCCCTGCTGGTCCCGGACCGCTCGCAGACCCCCCGGGTCGCCCCGGCCGTCCGGGCGCCCGACGGCTCCTTCGACCTGCTCACCGTGGAGCTGACGGGCAGCCAGGCCGACGAGGGCGTGCAGAAGGTCTTCCGCGCCTTCCGCGACCACGCCACCGCCCGCTTCGCCGCCGACGGCCTGCGCAGCGGCTTCACCGGCGCGCTCGCCGAGACCTCCGACACCACCGAGGCCAACCGGACCGCCACCGTGGTCGGCGGCGCCCTGGTGGTCGGCCTGATCGTGCTGCTCAACGTGCTGGTCTTCCGCAGCGTGCTGGCCGCCGTGCTGCCGCTGCTCGCGGTCTCCTTCATCGGTGGTGTGGCCACCGGGGCGGTGGCCGGCATGGCCATCCTGACGGGCCTTCGACTGGACGCGAGCACGCCCGGCCTGATCTCGGTGGTGCTGCTCGGGATCGGCGTGGACTACCTGCTCTTCCTGCTCTTCCGCTTCCGCGAGCAGCTGCGCGCCCGCCCCGACCGGCCCGCCCGGGAGGCCGCCGCCGAGGTCTCCGGCCGGGTCGGCACCGCCATCACCTCCGCCGCGCTCACCATCGTCGCCGCCTTCGCCACGCTCGGCGTGGCGAGCTTCGGGCAGTTCCGCTCGCTCGGCCCGGCGATCGCCGTCGCGGTGCTGGTGATGCTGCTGGGCAGCCTCACCCTGATGCCGGCGATGCTGGCCGCCTGCGGGCGGAAGCTGTTCTGGCCCTCGCGCGCCCTGCGCCGCGACCCCGCCCCGGGCTCCACCGCCGAGCGCTTCGGCCTGCTGGTGGCCCGCCGGCCGCTGACCGTGCTGCTCGGCTCGATCGCCCTGCTCACCGCGCTGGCCGCCGGTGTGGTCGGCATCCGGATGGACTACGGCCAGGGCGGCGCCACCTCGACCACCCCGGCCGCCGCCACCGCCGCCGAGATCGCCCGCGCCCTGCCGGCCGGCGTCTCCGACCCCACCAGCGTCTACGTCACCGGCCCGGCCCTGGCCCCCGCGGGCCTCGACGGTCTGTCAAAGGCCCTGTCCGGTACGGAGGGCGTCGGCCAGGTCGCCCGGCCGGTGCTCTCCCCCGACGGCCGGGCCGCCCGGATCGACCTCTACCTGACCGTCGACGCGCAGAGCGCCCGCGCCCGCGAGCTGGCCTCCGGCCCGGTCCGCGCCACCGTCTCGGCCCACACCCCGGCGGGCACCGAGGCCCACGTGGGCGGTACGGCGGCCGTCTTCGCCGACGTGTCCGACGCGGTCGACCGCGACCTCCGGCTGGTCTTCCCGGTCGCGGCCGCGCTGATCGGCCTGATCCTGCTCCTCCTGCTGCGCAGCCTGCTCGCCCCGGTCGTCCTGATGCTCGCGGTCGGCCTCGGCTTCGCCGCCACCCTCGGCGCCTCCACGCTGCTCTTCCAGCACGGCCTCGGCGAACCGGGCGTCTCCTTCACGCTCCCGCTCGTCCTCTTCCTCTTCGTGGTGGCCCTCGGCACGGACTACAACATCCTCATCACCGACCGCATCCGCGAGGAGATGCACCGGCCCGGCCCCGCCCGCGCCGCGGTGGCCCGCGCCGTCCGCCACACCACCCCCGCGATCGCCACCGCCGGGCTGGTCCTGGCCGGCTCCTTCGCCTCCCTGGCCACCACCCCGGGCAGCGCCCAGGTCGCCTTCGCCCTGACCCTCGGGATCCTGCTCTCCGCCTTCGTCCTCTCCCTCGCCCTGGTCCCCGCCCTCGCCGCCCTGCTGGGCCGCTCCCTCTGGTGGCCGCTGCGCCGCCCGGCACCGGCGGTGACGGACGAGGCCACGGTCCACCCGGCCGCCGAGTACGCCCACCGCTACTGAGGCGACCGACGGCCACCGGCCGGAGCCCGACACCCCTGCACGACCCGGGTGTCGGGCTCCACCCGTCGGGCGGCCCCGGCCCCGCTACGCCAACGGCACGGCGTACACCGGCTCCTGGCCGTACCCCGTGAAGCCCGCCCGCCGCAGGATCGGCCCCGAGCTGGCCGGGTTGGCCTTCACCAGCACCATCCGCGCCCCGTGCTCCGCCGCGTACGCGAGCCGGGCGGCCAGCAGCGCCCGGTAGACACCCCGCCGCTGCCGGGCCGGCGCCACCACGCCGCCCGTCAACCGGGCCACCCCGTCGACCAGTTCGAGCCCGGCCGTCCCGGCGGCCTCGCCGTCGACGTACGCGACCAGGGTGCCGCCCTCCCCCGCCGTGACCGTCCGCCCGTTCCGCTCCGCGGCGGCCACGATCCGGTCCTCCGGCGGCAGCTCGCCGCCGAATCCGGTCACCGCCACCGCGGCCCCGTCCCGCGAGGTGTCCGCGTCGGTCGCCCACCGCAGCTCGACCTCGGCCTCCGGCTCCCGGAGCTGGGGCGCACCCTGGCCCAAGTCCGCCGCCAGGACCTCCAGGTCCAGCTTCACCCGCCCGCCCCGGGCCGCCAACTCCTCCGCCAGGCCCGCGGGGTGGCCGATCAGCACCTGCCAGTCCAGCACCGGCACCCCGACCTCCCGCGCCCGCCCGACGACCCGGTCGACCGCCTCCCCCAGCGGTCCGTACGGCGTGAACGACACCACCGAGAGGTCGAAGTCGTAGTAGTCGGGCAGCCGCACCATCCGGTACTCGTCCGTCCCGATGACCTCGGCGTTCTCCGGCCGCCACACCCAGGCAGCGCTCGCGGCAGCGACATCAGCATCAGAAAGTCCCATGCCCAGCACCCTAGGAGCCGTCGTGCCCGTGCTCCGTGAGCGACCGCCCGCTGTTACGGAACCCGGACGTCAGGAGACGAAGCCCACCACGCCGAAGCCGGGCCGGGCCTGCGCACCGCGCAGCCAGCCGATCACGTCCATGACCGCCTCGACCACCTCCGGCTCCAGCGGCGGGGCGTGGCCGTCCCGCTTGGTCTGCTCGAACTGCTCCAGCGCCGCCAGGCACTCCTCGTGCGTCCACTCGCCGCAGCGCGGCAGCTCGTAGTGCGGGATCGGCTTCGGCAGTCCGTCGTAGTAGCCGAGTTCGGCCACCGAGACCGCCGTGATCCGCAGCGCCCGCAGGCCCTCGTCGACCATCTCCAGCCAGGAGCCCCGGAACGGGGAGAACGAGGAGTTGTCGAGGAAGCTCCCGGTCAGCGAGCAGAGCCGCTTGTACGCGTAGCCGTACTGGAACGCGTACTGGCCGGGCCCGGTGAACGGCCCCCCGTTCACCACCGCCCGCAGGGCCTCCAGGGCCGTCGGCGCGCCGTCCGCGATCTCCGACGAGAACCACTCGTCGTCCGCCGCCAACTCCCGCCCGAAGCCGCCCCGCACGGCCTCCACCAACCCCTCGTCGCCGGAACCGACCAGCGCGCGGGTGGCCTCGATGTCGAGCAGGTACACACTCAGCGAAGAACTCATGCCGCCACGCTATCCACCCCCTCCGACACCCCGTCAGACCGGCACCCCCGCCGAGGGTTCGGCCCGCCAGGACGGGAGGCGGTGGTGGGTCGGGCCGGTGACGGTGCGGGCGCCGGCGGTGTACGCGGCCCAGCGGAGGTCGTCGGCGGCGAAGGCGTCCTCGCCGTGGGCGTCGAGCCAGAGGGAGAGGGTGCCGGGGGCGGTGTGGGTGACGTCCCACCAGGACCAGGTGCGGAAGGGGCAGTCGAGCTCGAAGCGCCAGAGCCAGTTGTCCAGGGACCAGCCGTTGCCGTGGCCGGCCTCGGTGTAGTGCGAGGCTCCGGCGCGCGCGAAGTCCGGCACCGGCCCGTCCCCCGCGCAGGCGGCGGTGAACCAGTCCGGGACCGGGCGCGGGACGACCTGGGAGTCGATCCGGCCCTCCAGCACCGAGCGGTCCAGGGCGGCGCCCAGCACGGCGCGCAGACGCGCCGCGTACTCCTCCGCCGAACCGTCGAGCTCGATCAGGAAGCGGCTCAGCCCGGGCGGCGGGGCCGGATCGTCCCCCGGGCGGGAGTCGATCCGGTCCCGTTCGTCGAGGAGCGCCTCTTCCTCCTCGCTGAGGACCTCGTCGAGGAAGTCCCCTCCGGAGTCCGCGAGTTCGCCGTCCGTGGGCATGTGCCGTTCCTTCTCCATCCGGCGGGGGCCTCCTCCTCGGAGCGGCCGCTGCCGCTGCCGGGAATTGTATTGCTCTCCGGATCACCGAGCAGGGCGCCCGGGATGGGGAACCGCAGCGGCGTGTACGTGGTGCTGACCCACAGGGTGGAGCGGGCGCGCCAGGTCACCGCACCGTTCTCGTCGATGAGTTCGGTCGGGGTGTCGACCAGGTCGGTGACGATGGCGAAGAAGCGTCGGTCGCTCCTCGGCGCCGCCGGTGACGATCGCCTCGGCCTGGGCCAGCGGGTGGTGGCCCTCGTGCTCCCAGGTCAGGGTGTGGGGGCCGGCCAGGCGGTCCTCGACCCCGACCGGTCCGCCGCGGGCGGCGTAGCCGAAGCCGCGGCGCTGGACCAGGGCTCCGCCCGAGCCGCCCTGCTCGACCAGCTGGGAGGTCGGTCGGCGCGCCCCGTACCAGGTCTGACGGACCGACAGGCCGCTCTGCCGGCCACGGCCGACACATCCGGGCCGGAGCCGTCCGCTCAGCCGGCGGCCTCGCCCCGGACCGGCGTCGAGATCGCGGTGAACACCACGGCCCCGGCGGGCAGGCCGACCAGGGTGCCCAGGATCGTTCCGATGCCTGGCCCCCATCCGGCCCGGACGGCCTCGCCGAGCAGGTGCCCGGCCACCAACGCCGCCCCGAGGACCACGATGCCCGCAGCTACGGCGAGCCGCCGCTTCGATCCGGGCTCCCGCCCGTGGAAGTCGAAACCGATGGCGCCGAAGGAGCCCATCATCAGGGGCCACTGGTCCAGGTCGCCGGCGTCGGCGATGCCGAGCAGCCACAGCGCCCCCCAGCAGAGGGCCGCGAACACCAGGCCGACCGCTTCGTAGCAGCAGACCGCGAAGAACACGTACCGGCTCGTTCCAGGCTTCACGGATCCCCCATCCGTTCGACTCCCCCAGTCGCTCCCGGTGTACCCGGATCCGCCGGTCGGACCCCGGTCGTGGCGGGATCGGAACGGTTCGGGCCCGATCGGCGTCCTGGTGGGCATGGACACACGCAACGCGCTTCAGGGCCCGAGCCGGCGTCAGATGATCGGCGGGGCCGCCCTGGTGACGGCCGCCACCCTCCTCCCGGCCGGCAGAGCGGCCGCCCGGGGGCGCGGCGACGTGACGGAGCGGCTGCGCGCGCTGGAGCGGGAGCACGGCGCCCGCCTCGGGGTGTACGCGCGCGCCGCCGACTCCGGCCGCACCGTCCACCACCGGGCCGACGAGCTGTTCCCGCTCTGCTCGACCTTCAAGACCCTCGCCGTGGCCGCCGTCCTCCGCGACCTCGACGGCCCGCTCGACCGCCGCGTCCGCTACACCGCGAAGGAGGCCGCCGACTCCGGCTACGCACCGGTCACCGGCCTGCCCGAGAACGTCGCGGCCGGTCTGACGGTGGAGCAGCTCTGCGACGCCGCCGTCCGGTTCAGCGACAACGGGGCCGCCAACCTGCTGCTCAAGGAGCTCGGCGGCCCCGGGGCCGTGACCCGGTTCTGCCGTTCGCTGGGCGACCGGGTGACCAGGCTCGACCGCTGGGAGCCCGCGCTCAACTCGGCCGAGCCGGGCCGGGCCACCGACACCACCAGCCCGCGCGCGCTGGCCCGGACCAACGCGAAGCTGGTCACCGGCCGGGCGCTGGAGCCGGCCGACCGCGAGCGCCTCACCGGCTGGCTGCGCGCCAACACCACCGGCGGGAACCGGCTGCGGGCCGGGCTGCCGAAGGACTGGACGGTGGCGGAGAAGACCGGCACCGGGTCCTACGGCACGGCCAACGACGCCGGGGTGGCCTGGCCGCCCGGCCGCGGTCCGGTCGCGATCGTCGTGCTGACCACCCATCAGGACCCGAAGGCCGTCGCCGACGAGCCGCTGATCGCCGAGGCCGCCGCCATCGCCGCCGAGGCCCTGGCCTGATCCGCGCCGCCGGGCCCCGCCCACGCGGCGGGGCCCGGCGGCGGGAGGTCAGTGCACCGTGCCCGCGTACCGCCGCACGAAGCGGGTGCCGGTCGCGGCGGTCACCGTGACGTCGTAACGGCCGTTGTCGAGCGGCCAGTTGACGGTGGCCTGCTTCCCGGCGGCGACCCACACCGTCTGGGTCCGGCCCGCGAAGTCATGGGCCGAGAGGGTGAAGGACACCTCCGTGCCGCCGTCGTTGTGCAGGTGCAGGGCCACCTTGTTGCGCTGCACGAGCGCCTCCACCACCGGCACCGCCACGTCCTGCTGCTCCGCCCGGACCACCGTCCCGGCGAAGCGGCGGACGAAGCCGTCGGGCCCGTGCACGGTGAAGTCGTACTGGCCGTCGGTGGCCGAGGCGTCCCAGACGTAGGTCCTGGCCTGGGCCGACGGGACGGTGAACGGCGTTCCGGCGAACGGGAGTCGGACGTTCGGGTAGACCGTGTAGGGGAAGCCGGCCGTGCCGGTGTTGGTCATGGTGCAGGTGATCCGGCCGGTGGCGCGGTCCACGGCCACCTCCGCGCCGGGCCCGTAGGGCAGCTTGCGGTGCGGCCGCTCCCCCGGCTCCTGCGGCGGCATCGACTGGCCGCCCACCGCCGGGAGCCTGACCGCCGGCAGGCCCGCGCCCGCGTCGGCCCGGGCCATCAGGGCGTTGGTGTCGGGCAGCGAGGGGATCGAGAAGTCCGGCTTGGTGAAGTCGAAGCAGCTGGTCAGGTCGCCGCAGACGGTGCGGCGCCAGGCGGAGACGTTGGGCTCCGCCACCCCGGTCACCACCTCCAGGAACTGCACCACCGAGGTGTGGTCGAAGACCTGGGAGTTCACCCAGCCGCCGCGCGACCACGGCGAGGCGACCCAGAGCGGGACGCGGTTGCCGAGGCCGATCGCCCGGCCCTGGGCGAACTCCTCGGGGGTGCCCGGCTCGGGGGTGGGCGGCACCATGTGGTCGAAGTAGCCGTCGTTCTCGTCGTACATGACCAGGAAGACGGTGTGGTTCCACACCTCCGGGTTGGACATCAGCGACTGCAGCGCCGTGTTGACCCAGTGCGCGCCGTACGCCGGGCCCGCGTTCGGGTGCTCGGAGAACAGGTACGGGGCGACCAGCCACGAGACCGTCGGCAGCGCACCGGACTTGCAGTCGGCGTCGAAGGCGGCGGGGTCGAACTTGGTCATCGCGTTGACGTACCGCGGGTCGTCCTTCGGGAAGGCGTGGAACTGCTTGAAGTACGAGAGCGCGTTGTCGTCGTAGTCGCCGGTCCGCTCGTCCTTGCTGGGGTTGTGGTAGACCCGCCAGCTCACGCCCGCGGCCTGCAGGCGCTCCGCGTAGGTGGTCCAGTCGGCCACCGGGTTGTCCGTCACCGGGGTGTTGTCGATCCACGGGCCGGTGGTGCCGTCCTTGCCCGGGCCGGCGGTGCCGGTCCACAGGTAGAGGCGGTTGGGGTCGGTGGGCCCGGCCAGCGAGCAGAAGTACGCGTCGCAGAGGGTGAACGCGTCGGCCAGCGCGAACTGGTAGGGGATGTCCTCGCGGGTGAAGTAGCCCATCGCGCGCTCGCCCTTGGCGGCGATCCACTTGTTCATCGCGCCGTTGTTGATCGCCTGGTGGCCGGTGGCCCAGTCGTGCGGGAGGCCGCCGGCGTTCTGCGCGTTGTACTTCGAGGTGTCCATCCGGTACGGCAGCATCACGCCGCCGTCGCTGCGGCCCGCGTCGGGCTGGCGGAACACGTCGCCGCCGTCCGGGAACTGCAGCGCCTGCTTGTCGGCGAAGCCGCGCACGCCGTTCAGGGTGCCGAAGTAGTGGTCGAAGGAGCGGTTCTCCTGCATCAGGATGACCACGTGCTTGACGTCGGCGACGGTGCCGGTGCCGGGCTTGGGCCGCTTGGCCTTGGCGGCCTCGGTGTCGGCGGCGGCCGCCTCGGTGGCACCGGCACCGCCGATCACACCGGCCGCCGCGGCCGCGGCGGAGGCGGAGACGAAGGTGCGGCGGCTGAGCTGGGGAGTCATCTGGCGGCCTCTCAGATCGTGAAGGTGGCGACGGCGGCGGCGGTGTCCGAGGGCCAGCCGTTGGCGGCGGCCGCGGGTTCGGCGGCGGGCCAGCCGGTGGTCAGGGTGTGGGCCTCGACCAGGGTGAGCCTCCCGGCGAAGTGCACCTGGTCGATCCGGTCCTGCGGCTCGGGCTGCGTGCCGCGCGAGACCCGGGTGACGGACCAGGTGGTGCCCGGGGAGGCCGCCGGGTCGGGGTGGGCCAGCCGGTAGGCGTCGACCAGGCCCGCGTCGCGCAGGGCCGCCGTCACCGGCCACTCCAGCGCCGCGACCCCGCCGTGCGCGGCGGCGGTGGCCGGTGTCCAGTCCAGGTGCGAGGGCGAGGCCAGCCCGGCGGCGAGCACCACGGGGAGCGGCTTGCGGACGGCCAGTTCGGCCTTCACGGCGGCGGCCAGGGCCAGCGCCTGCCGGCCGCGGGCCGAGGCCTTCTCGCTCGCGAGCACCGCCTCGGCGCTCCGGCCGTCCTGCACGGCGTACGGGCCGTAGTCCGCCTCGTCCAGGTGGGCGGCCCAGAACCGCACCGCCCGGCCGCCGGGCAGCTGCACCGTGACGCCGGCGGCCGGCAGCTCAGCGGTCGGCGCGGTCACCTCGGCCAGCGGGTAGCGGCTCAGCACGCCGACGCTGCCCGCACTCTGGTACGCGTACCAGCCGAGCGCGTCGGCCAGCGCCTGGGCGGCGGTGCCGCCGGTCTCCTGGAGGGCCACCACGTCCCAGCCCTGGGTGAGCACCACCCGCAGCTGCTTCTCCAGCGCGTCCGTGGTGTTCGCGCCGGCCTTCCAGAGGTTGAGGGTGGCCGTCTTCAGCCGCGGCCTGCGGTGCTCGACCGGCACCTGGACGGTGAGCGCGTCGGTGTTCCCGGCCGCGTCCTTGACCGCGACGGTGAGCACGGCGGGCCGGGGCAGTGGCGCGTTCGGGGCGGTGCCGGTGACGGTGCCGCCCGCGCTGACGGAGAGCCAGGAGTCGCCGCCCGTCTTGCGGAAGACCGGCGCCGAGGAGCCGAGCATCCACAGCCCGCCGAGCTCGATCCGGAACGCGGCCGAGGGCGCCACGACGGTCGCGGTCAGCGCGTCCACCGCCAGGTGCGGGCGCGGCGCGACCGGGCGCGGACGGAAGGAGAACGGCGCGCTGCGCGCCAGGACGCCGTAGCCGTCCTTGGCCAACAGGTAGGCGGTGTACGGGCCGTCGGTCAGCGCCGAGGTGTCCAGCTGCACCTCCCCCGAGGCGGCCACGGTGTACTTCCAGAGCAGCGAGGAGCCGGTGCCCGGCAGCCGGTCGCCGTCGTAGACACCGACCCAGTTCTTGGCGTCGGGGGCGTCGGTGGTCCAGCGGAAGGTGAGCCGGTCGCCTTCGGTGGGGCTCTGCGGCGTGGAGAGGCTGAGGGAGGAACCTGCGGCCACGGGGGTCCTGTCCGCCGCGGCCAGGGGGCGCGCGGCTGCGTCGAGTTGGCTGTACAACCCGGCCCATTCAGTCGGGGCCGGGCGGCCTCCCGATGAACGGAACGTGACCGTCCGCCGGTCTTCCCCGGAACTCACGGCCCCCGGGCCCCCACCCCGCCCGTCGACCGGGAACCGCCCGGTGGCAGAGTTCCCATGATCGAACGTCACATCGCACGGGGGGCACCGCATGACCAAGGTCGAGGAGTTCGAGGAGCTCCGGCCGCTGCTGTTCTCGGTCTCCTACCGGATCCTCGGCAGTGTGAGCGAGGCCGAGGACGTCGTGCAGGAAGCCTGGCTGCGCTACGACGCCTCGCCGACCAGGCCCGACTCGGTCAAGGCCTTCCTGTCGACCACGGTCACCCGGCTCTCGATCGACGTGCTGCGCTCGGCCCGGGTGCGGCGGGAGGCGTACGTCGGGCCGTGGTTCCCGGAGCCGCTGCTCAGCGATCCCTACCAGGACCCGGAGCGGGCGGCCGAGTTGGCGGACTCGGTGTCGATGGCGGCCCTGCTGCTGCTGGAGCGGCTCGGCCCGGTGGAGCGGGCGGTCTTCCTGCTGCGCGAGGTGTTCGGCTTCGAGTACCCGGAGATCGCCGCCGCGGTCGGCCGCTCGGAGGCGTCCTGCCGCCAGCTGCTGGTCCGGGCCAAGCGGCACATGGCCGAGGGCCGGCCCCGCTTCGAGGCCGACCGCGCGGAGCGGGACGAGCTGGCGGCCCGGTTCTTCGAGGCGATGGCCGGCGGCGACATGGAGGGGCTCCAGCAGCTGCTCGCCGCCGACGTGCAGTTCGTCGGCGACGGCGGCGGGAAGGCCCCGCAGCTGGCCCGGGCGGTCAGCGGTGCGGCCAACGTCGCCCGGCTGCTCGCCGCGGTCTTCCCGGTGCTGCTGCGGATCGACGTCACCGTCGAGCCGCAGGAGGTCAACGGCCAGCCCGGCGCCGTGTTCCGGGACCGCGACGGGAAGGTGCTCCAGGCGCTGGCCCTGGACGTGCTGGAGGGGCAGGTGCAGGCCGTCCGGGTGGTGCTCAACCCGGACAAGCTGCGCCACCTCGGGCCGGTGGCCGACGCCTGGGCGGTCAGCGAGGAGGTGCGGCGCGCCCGCCGCACCTCCTCCTGACCCGCCGTCAGCCGATGGAGATCCGGAAGATCTTGTCGGCGCCGTCGGCCGCCCCGCCGTTGTTGTCGGCGTTGGTGGTGGTCAGCCAGAGCTGGTCCGCCCCCGGCACCTTGGTGACGGTGCGCAGGCGGCCGTAGGTGCCGACGTAGTAGGAGGTGGCGGTGCCGACGGTCTCGGTGTCGCCGTTGATCGGGATGCGGTACATCCGGGTGCCCTTGAGGGCGGCCATGTAGATGACGTTGCGGACGATGGCGATGCCGCTCGGGGAGGCCACGTTGACCGCCCAGGTGGCCTTGGGGTTGGTCATCCCGGCGGTGGAGCAGGTGCCCTCGCAGGTCGGCCAGCCGTAGTTGGCGCCGGGCTTGATCAGGTTGAGCTCGTCGAACTTGGAGTCGCCGAACTCGGCCTCCCAGAGCCGCCCGCTCCGGTCGAAGGCCAGGCCCTGCGGGTTGCGGTGGCCGAGGCTGTAGACGTAGTTGCCGAAGGGGTTGCCGGGGGCGGGCTTGCCCGCGGTGGTCAGGCGCAGGATCTTGCCGTTGAGCGAGTTCTTGTCCTGGGCCAGGGCCTGGGTCTGGGCGTCGCCGGTGGTGGCGTAGAGGTAGCCGTCGGGGCCGAAGGCCAGCCGCCCGCCGTTGTGGTAGCGGTTCTTCTTGATGCCCTGGAGCAGCACGGTGTAGCCGCCGAGCGAGCTGCCGTTGTAGGTCATCCGGACGATCCGGTTGCCCTCGGAGGCGGTGTGCATGAAGTAGACGTACTTGTTGGACGTCCAGTTGGGGTCGATCGCCACGCCGAGCAGGCCGCCCTCGCCGTCGGTGGTCACCGCGTTGGGCACCGTCCCGACCAGGGTCTTGGAGCCGTCCTTGGCCTGCCGGAAGACCTTGAACGAATCCCGTTCGGTGACCAGGGCGTTGGAGCCGTCGGGCAGCCAGCCGATGCCCCACGGGACGGTCCAGCCGGAGGACAGGGTGGCCGGGGAGCCGGGCACGCCGCCGTCGGCGGTGCAGGCACCGGTGGTGAAGCCGACGGGCGCGGAGGCCGGGGAGTAGCCACCGGCCGTGTCCTTGGCCACCACGGTGAGGGCGAACGAGGCGTCACAGGCCAGGCCGGTCACGGTGGTCGTGGTGGCCGGCGGGGCGCCGGTGACGGTGGCCAGGACGGCGCTGCCGCTGCGCACCTCGTACGCCACCACGCCCTTGTCGTCGCTGGAGGCTCCCCAACTCAGCTTCGCCGAGCTGGCCTTGACCTCCGAGACGGTGGGCGTGCCCGGCGTGCTGGGCAGCGGGTCGGTGCTCGCCGTGGTGGTGCAGTCCAGGGCGACGCTGGCCGGGGAGGCGTTGCCGGCCGCGTCCCGTGCGATCACCGTGAGGTTGTAGGTGGTGCTGGGGGCCAGCCCGGTGAGCACCTTGGCGGTGGCGTCGCCGGGGGCCTCGGCCAGCTTGTTGCCGTGCTCGTAGAGGTCGTACGCGCTGACGCCGGCGTTGTCGGTGGCGGGGGCCCAGTTCAGGGTCAGGCCGTTCGGGCCGATGTCGGTGCAGCTGAGCTGGGCGGGGCGGCTCGGCGGCACGGTGTCGGCGGTGACGCCGACCGTGATCCGGTCCAGGTTGGGCCCGCCGTTGGCGGTGGTCGCGGTGGCCCGGACGGTGTTGGCCCCGGCGAGCAGCGGGACGTTCACCGTCTTGGTGGCCCAGGTGTCCCAGGTGGTGGTGGCCGGGAAGGAGATCCCGGCGGCCACCACGGTGCCGTTCACGACCAGGTCCATCGGGCGGTCCACCGTGGTGCCGTTGGCGTAGCGCAGGGTCAGCGGGGCCGTCCCGGCGGTGCCGGCGCTGACCGCGAACTCGACGTACGAGCCCACCGCGTTGGTGTAGTCCACGAAACCGGTGCCGGTGAAGCCGGTGTGGTTGGTGGCCACCGCGGCCTGGCCGAGCGTGGCGTCCTCGGCCTGGTAGTCGGTGCTCGGCGCGGTGACCTCCACCTCCAGGTAGTCGAGGTTGGGCAGGCCGTCGGCGCTGCTGGAGGTGAGGCGGACCTTGTTGGCCCCCGCGGTGAGCGGGGCGGTCACGGTCGCGGTGGTCCAGGTGTCCCAGGTGCCGGTGGACGGAAAGGACCGCCCGGCGGCGACCCGGGCCCCGTTGACGGTGATGTCGGCGGGGCGGTCGATGGTGGTGCCGTTGGCGTACCGGACGGACAGCACCCCGGCGCCGGCGGTGGCGGCGTTCACCGTGAACTCGACCGAACTGCCCGACGCGTTGTCGCCGTTGACGAATCCGGTGCCCGAGTAGCCGGTGTGGTTGGACTCCACCGCACCCTTGGTCACGCTCGCGCCCTCCGCCTCGTAGCGGGCGGCCGCGGCCGGCGCCGGGGGCGCGGCCACCGTGCCGAGCACCAGAGCGGCGAGGGCTCCGCCGGTGGCCGCGAGATTCCTGGCTCTCATCCGATTCTCCTTGCAGGTCAGGGAGTTCACCGCCGGCGCCGGGCACGGGCGGTGAAGTCCCCGTCCGGACGGGCCCGTTCAGAATCCCGGCCTGCGCGGGCACGGTCAAGAGCATGGTTAGGAAACTTTCCGATTCATCGGGACCGGGCCGGCTCGGCCGGGCGACCGGGGGCCACCCTCCGGCCCGCTCCGCCACCAGGCGTCCCCCGGTTGCCGCACCGGCCCTGACGGCCCGTCGGCTCCAGCGGGCCCCGGCGCGCCGGGGCCGGAGTGGGCCTCACCACACCCGCCGGCCACCCTCGACACGCCCGCACCGCACCGCCGCCAAGCTGTTACCGGACTGTTGACGAGGAGTCAACTGTGCCGTGGCGCACACCGATATGGTCTACGCGCGCAACCGTTCGCCGACCGGCCCGGACGCGGCAGCTGCCCGGAAGTGTCCGGATTCTGTCACGACCCGCGCCCGTACGGCGGTCACGGGCGGGCGCCGGAGCGGTGATCAGTGCGATACTCGGACAGTTCCGACGGATGGATGACGCGTCAAGAGACGCGTACACCCGGGGGGACGAGTACGGGACGGAACGAGGGAGGCGCGGCATGGGAGCACTTCGCGACGAGCACCACAACGGGTGGCTGATGCCCTCCGGCCACTACCCGGCTGCCGTGTACGAGGATCAGTGGCCGACCCAGGAGAGTGCCGTGGCGGTCCCCGCCCCGGCGAAGATCGTCTCCCTGAAGCCGACCGGCTTCGAAGCCGCGCGCGCCGTGGGCGAGCACATCCGTTCGGGCACCCCGGTGGTCATGGACGTGACGGAGATGTCGGACGCCGAGGCCAAGCGGATGGTGGACTTCGCCTCCGGTCTGGTCTTCGGCACCATGGGCGGGATCGAGCGGATCGCCCGCCGGGTCTTCCTGCTCACCCCGGCCGACGTCGAGGTGATGGTGATCGACCGCCCGCTCGACGACACCGGCTTCTACAACCAGAGCTGACGCGACGACAGGCCCGAGAGGCCCGGCGCCCCCACCAGGGGGCGCCGGGCCTCTCCCCGTTCCCTGTGCGGGCCGCCGGGCACTGTTGCCCGGCGGTGACAGTCGCTCGACAGTTCGAGGACGTGCGGCTGACAGGCTTCTCGCATCGCACGGAGCAGCAAGCGGTCGCCTGGTGACAGAGGCTCAACGACCGAAGGGCGTCTCACGGCACGATCCACGACCCGTCTCGCCTTCCAGGGGGAAGTCACCATGTCCGCTCGCATCCGCCGCCGCGCCGCCGTCTCGCTCGTCTGCGCGCTCACCACCGGCACCACCCTGCTGCTCACCGCCTGCGACCCGGCGACGGGCAGGTCCGCCGCGCCCGCCGCGAGCTCCGCTCCGAGCCGGCCGTCCACCGACGCCCCGGCGTCGCCGACCGCAGCCCCGTCGGCCACCGCGACCCCCTCGGCCTCCGCGACCCCGACCACCCCGGCCGTGCCGACCACCCCGGCCGCCCCGCGCACCACCGCGCCGGGCGTCGTGCCGGCGGCGCTGCTGAACCGGACCGCGCACACCGGACTGACCATCAGCAACGGCACCAACCTGGTCGTGATGGACGGCACCACGGTCGACTTCCACACCGCCGTCCGCGACCTCTCCTGGTCCCCCGACGGCTCGCGCGCCGCCTTCGTCGACGGCAACGGCGACCTGGTCACCAGCCGCCCCGACGGCACCGGCCGCTCCCTGGTCGCGAAGAACCCCGGCGGCCAGAGCTGGTCCCACCCGACCTGGCAGGTCTCCGACGGCTACCAGGGCGGCTCGCCGAAGAAGAACCTGTTCTTCACCATCACCCGCGACGGCACCACCCGGCTGGCCACGGTGCCCGTGGACGGCACCGCCCACGCCCCCGCGGCGCTGCCGCTGGGGAACTACTCCGACGAGAACGCCGTCGCACTGCCCACCACCGGGAACACCTGGATCAACGGCTCGGACCGGCTGGGCACCACCGTCTACGCCAACACCACCGACGGCGACGTCTACATCCGCGACGACTACCTGCGCCAGCAGGGCGGCGTGGTGACGAAGGGTTCGCAGCCCGCGATCTCCGCCGACGGCGACTCCCTGGTCTTCGTCCGGCCGGTCGGCGGCCACAACCACGTCTTCCGGCAGAGCCTGCGCACCGAGGACCGGACCGCCAAGGACCTCACCCCGTACGCGGGCGAGGACTTCACCGAGCCCGCCTGGTCCCGCGACGGCAAGACCGTCGCGGTGCGCACCCCCGCGGGGATCGCCGTCCTGCCGGCCGACGGCTCCGCCGCCCCCGAGCTGGTCTCCTCGGTCCGCGGTCTGCCCGCCTACCGGGGCTGAACCGCCCCGCCCGGCCGGTCGAGTTCGGCCCGCAGCAGCTCCAGGTGCTCCTCCGAGCGCCCGTGCGGCAGGAACTCGACCGGCTCCAGGAAGCGGAACAGCACGTTGGCCTCGGTGATCGCGTACTCGTAGTCCGCGAACCCGACCACCGCGCCCGTGGCGCCCCGGGCCGTCCCGCGGACCAGATGCTCCGTCAACTCGTCCGGCCGCTCCGCCGACAGCCCGCGCCGGGCGTTCGGCCGGGCCAGGTACGGGCAGACCATCGAGGCGTACAGCATGCACACCCGGTGCCCCGGCCCTTCCAGGGTCGGGGCCAGGTTGCGGTACCGCCGGCCCGCCGCCAGCGCCTCCCCGATCGCCGCGCTCTCGGCCGCCCCGACCACCCGCCACACCGGCCCGGCCGGCATCTCCCGCCCGCACACCGAGCAGAGCCGCTCCCGCGCGCACTCGGCGCTGCGCCCGTAGTCGGTCAGCGCGAACTGCGGCTCGTCCTCCTCCCACGGCGTGATGGCGGGCACGGGGTACCCACGGCTGTCCTGGGGCCTGGCCGCGACGGAGGACGGCATCGGAACGGCGGTGAAGCGCATGCCCCATCCCTATCAGCTCCCGCCTCCCGCCGGACAGCGCCCCGGCCCCTTGAACACTCGGCGCCCCGTTTGAGACATCCATGTCTCATGTGAGCTACACTCGCTCCATGGCCACAGACCGCGACTCCGTACTCGAAGCCGCCGTCGGCGTGCTCTCCCGCCGCCCGACCGCCCACCTCGACGAGATCGCCCGCGCCGCCGGGATCAGCCGTGCCACGCTGCACCGCACCTTCCCCGGCCGCGAGGCGCTGATCCGCGAGGTGGGCGCGCTCGGCCTGCGCAAGTTCGCCGCCGCGCTCGACACGGCCGCGATCGAGAGCGGCAGCCCGGAGGCCGCCCTGCGCCGCCTGGTGGACGCCGTCGTACCCGACGCCGCGCTCTGCGCCTTCCTGGCCGGAGAGAACCAGCTCTTCGACGACCAGGAGATCAACGACCTCTGGGAGGTCCAGGACGCCCGGGTCCGCGCGCTCTTCCTCCGTGGCCAGCAGGAGGGCGTGTTCCGCGTCGAGCTCTCCGCCGGCTGGCTCAGCGAGGCCTTCTTCGACCTCGTGGCCGGCATCGGCTGGGCGGTCCAGGACGGACGCCTCGCCCCCCGTGACAGTGCCTACTCGCTCGCCGAGCTCTTCCTCGGCGGTGCCCTCAGGAGCCCTGAACAGAAATGAGCACCACCCACTCCGCCCGTTCCCGCTGGCTCGGCCTCGGCGTACTGGTACTGGCGGTGACCCTGGTCGCGCTCGACGCGACCGTGCTCTCCCTCGCCCTGCCCTCGATCAGCGAGACCCTGCACCCCAGCGGCACCCAGCTGCTCTGGATCGGTGACGCCTACTCCTTCGTGCTGGCCGGCCTGCTGGTCAGCATGGGCGCGCTCAGCGACCGGATCGGCCGCAAGAAGCTGCTGCTGATCGGCTCCACCGCGTTCGGCGCCGCCTCGCTGCTGGCCGCCTACGCACCCACCCCCGGCTGGCTGATCCTGGCCCGCGCGCTGCTCGGCATCGCCGGCGCCACCATCATGCCCTCCACCCTCTCGCTGATCCGCAGCCTCTTCCCGGACGCCCGGGAGCGGGCCACCGCGATCGGCATCTGGGGCGCGGGCGCCACCGCCGGCGCCGCGCTCGGCCCGGTGGTCGGCGGTGTGCTCCTCGAGCACTTCTGGTGGGGCTCGGTCTTCCTGCTCAACCTCCCCGTGCTGGCCCTGCTGCTGGTGCTCGGCGGCTGGCTGCTGCCCGAGTCCAAGGACCCCAAGCCCGGCCGCTGGGACGTGCTCAGCGTGCTGCTGTCGATGACCGGTGTGATCGGCGTGGTCTACGCGGTCAAGGAGGCCGCGGCCAACGGCCTCGGCCACTGGCCGATCCCGGTGACCTTCGCGCTCGGTGCCACCGCGCTCACCGTCTTCGTCCGCCGCCAGCTGCGGCTGGAGTCCCCGCTGCTGGACGTCCGGCTCTTCGTCAACCCGCGCTTCACCGCGGCCGTGCTCTCCTCGCTGGCCTCGCTGATCGGGCTCTCCGGCGTGATCTTCTTCATGTCGCAGTACCTCCAACTGGTGCGCGGGTACTCCCCGCTGACGGCCGGTCTGGCCGAGCTGCCGGCCTTCGTCGGCGCCGTGGCCGGCGGTCTGCTGACCGCGAAGCTGGCCCGCCGGGCCGGTGTCCGGGCCACCCTGGCCGGGGGTCTGCTGGCCATGGGCGCGGGCGTCGCGGTGCTCGGCTGGGTGCACCAGGGCAGCCCCTACCTGCTGCTCGGCGCCGCCTTCCTGGCCGCCGGCGCGGCCGAGGGCATCGTCTACACCCTCTCCGCCGACCTGGTGCTCACCGCCGCGCCGCCGGAGAAGGCCGGCGCCGCCTCCGCCGTCTCGGAGACCGCCTACGAGCTGGGCACCGCCCTCGGCATCGCCCTGCTGGGCTCGGTGGTCACCGCCATCTACGCCGGCTCGCTGGTGATGCCGGCCGGCACCGAGGCCCTCGGCACCGAGGCCGAGCAGTCGATCGGCAACGCGGTGCAGGCCGCCTCCACCCTGCCCGCCGAACTGGGCGAGCAGCTCACCGCCGCCGCCCGCACCGCCTTCGTGCACGGCATGAACGTGGCCGCGATCGCGGCGGGAGCCCTGCTGCTCTCCGCCTCGCTCTTCGCCTGGTGGAAGCTCCGCGGCCAGGACGCCGCCGCCGGGGCCGAGCGCCCCGCCGACCACCTGGTCCACTGAGCCGACGAGCCCCCTGACCGACCGTCAGGGGGCTCGCGCGCGCCACCGCTCAGCGGTAGCGGTAGTCCAGCTCCAGCTCGGCCCAGACCACCTTGCCGTCCTTGGTCTGGCGGGTGCCCCAGCGGTGGGCGAGCTCGCTGACCAGGTGCATGCCGCGGCCGCCCTCGTCCTGCTCGGCGGCGGTCCGCAGGCGCGGGGCCTGGCCGCCCGAGTCGGCCACCTCCACGGTCAGCGTCCGGTCCCGGAACAGCCGCAGCCGGCGCGGCGCCTCTGCGTGCAGCAGCGCGTTGGTGACCAGCTCACTGACCATCAGCTCGGCGAAGTCGGTGAGCTGCGCCAGCCCCCAGGCCCGCAGGGTGTCCCGGGTGAACTTCCGGGCCCGGCTGGGGGCCGGGCCCTCGCCGTCCAGGTGGAGGGTGGCGATCCGGTCGGAAGGGATCGGCAGCGCCCGGGCCATGATCATGGCGATGTCGTCCTCGGTGCCGTCGCTCACCAGGGCGGCCAGCGCCGCGTCGCAGCTGGCCTCCAGCGTGCGGCCGCGCCCCGAGAGCACCTGGGCCAGCAGGCCGATGCCGTGGTCGATGTCCTCACCGCGGCGCTCCACCAGGCCGTCGGTGTACAGGGCCAGCAGACTGCCCTCGGTGAGGGTGAACTCGGTGGACTGGAAGGCCACCCCGCCGACCCCGAGCGGGACGCCCGGCGGCAGTTCGATCGCCCGGGACACCCCGTCGGGGCTGACCTTGACCGGCGGCAGGTGCCCGGCCGAGGCGATCGTGCAGGTGCCCTCCACCGGGTCGTAGACCGCGCAGATGCAGGTGGCGAACTGGCCCTCGCCGATGCCCATCGCGGTCTCGTCCAGGCGGGTCAGCACCTGCTCCGGCGGCATGTCCAGGGTGGCCAGGGTCCGCGCCACGGTGCGCAGCTGACCCATCGTCGCGGCCGCCCGGATGCCGTGGCCCATCACGTCGCCGACCACCAGCGCGACCCGGCCGCAGGAGAGCGGCACCACGTCGAACCAGTCGCCGCCGACCTCGCTGACCAGGCTGCTGGGCAGGTAGCGGTAGGCGATCTCCAGACCGAGCGTGCGGTGGATCTCCTGCGGCAGCAGGCTGCGCTGCAGGGTGAGGGCGGTCTCCCGCTCGCGCCGGTAGAGCCGGGCGTTGTCCAGCGCGATGGCGGTGCGGGCCACCAGCTCCTCGGCCAGCGCCACGTCCGCCGCCGAGAACGGCTCGGGGTTGCGCATCCGGACGAACTCGGAGCCGCCGAGCACCATCCCGCGCGCCATGATCGGCACCATCAGGTACGAGTGGATGCCGGCCCGCACCCCGGGGGCGACCCGGTCCGGCTCGGCCACCAGGGCGGCCAGCACCTGCTCGTCCACGTGCGGGCGCAGCAGCGGGCGGCCGCTGCGCAGGCACTCGGTGTAGGTGCGCTTGGAGTCGTACTCGGAGGTGGAGCCGACGGCGTCGGCCGCGCTGGTCATGCCGGCCTCGTACGCCTCGCCGACCGCCACCGCGCGCAGCTTGACGCCCCGGTCGGGCTCCAGCCGTGACGGCTCCTCACCCCGCAGCACGGGCTCCAGCAGGTCGACGGTGGCGAAGTCGGCGAACCGCGGGATGACGGCCTCGACCAGCTCCTCGGCGGTGCGCTGGAGGTCCAGGGTGGTGCCGATCTTCGCGGTGGCCTCGGCGAGCAGGGCCAGCCGCTCCTGGGCCCGGGAGGCGCGGGCCTCGGCCTGGAAGCGCTCGGTCACGTCGATGATCGAGGAGGAGACGCCGAGCACCTGGCCGGTGGAGTCCTCCAGCCGGAAGTACGAGGCCGACCAGGCCCGGTCCCGGCGCGGGTCGCCGGGGGTGCGGCCGTGGGAGCGGGCGTCGACCACCGGCCGTCCGGTGGCCAGGACCTGACGCATCACCGCCTCGATCTCCGAGGAGTTGATGCCGGGCAGCACCGCGTTGATCCGGCGGCCGAGGTGCGCCTCGACGGAGAGGCCGTTGATCCGGGCCAGCGCGTCGTTGAGGCGGACGTAGCGCAGCTCGGTGTCGTAGACGGCCATCCCGATCGGGGACTGCGCGAAGATGCCGTCCAGCACCGCGAGGTCACCCTCCACCTGGCGCAGCGCGCCGAGGTCGGAGGCGGTGGCCAGCAGCAGCCGCTCGCCGCCGGGGCCGGTGATGGGGTAGGTGCGGAACTCCAGCTCGACCCGGTGGCCGTCGCGGTGCCGGATGGCGTACACCCCGGACCAGCCCTTGCCGGCCATGATCTGACGGAACAGCTCCTGGGCGGGCTCGCGCTCGGTGTCGGGGATCAGCAGCCGCCCGGCGTAGGAGCCGACGGCCTGGTCCGCGGTGTACCCGGTGAGCGCCTCGGCGTCCCCGCTCCAGTGCAGGATGCGGCCGTCGCCCTCGATCAGGGCGGTGGCCAGCGGCACCAGCCGATGACCCGTCAGGTCTGCCGGGACGGCACCCGCCGCCGGGCCGGTGCCGTCCGGTGTGTTCCGCTCGCTGCCTTGCATGATCAGGGGATCACCTGTCAGGTACGTTCCCCGGCCGGGCCGGGCCGGATCGGCTCCCCACCAGACTGCACGTCCCCGGGTACGGGTGCGACTGCTGGTCCGTCAGGTGGAGTACGTGGTGGGTGGTCAGGGTGCTGGCCGGGGCACAGGCTACGACAGCGGACACCCGTTCGGACATGGTCGTGCAGCACCTTGGACAAGCTGTGACCTGCCGGACCACGGTCAGGTCACGGCCCGGGCCCCGCCCAGCACCGCGTCCAGGGTGCGGGCCCACTGCCGGACCACGCCCGAGCGGCGCTGGCCGTCGTCGGTGAGCAGGTTGGCCAGGCCCAGGCCGCGGGCCAGGTCGAGGGTGGCCTGGACGGTCTCGCGCACGCCCGGGGTGGCCTCGTCCGCGCCGAGGAACTCCACCGCGGCCCGGTGCGCCTCCCGGCCGATCTGGTTCTCCAGCGCGACCAGACGCCCGCGCAGCGGCTCCTCGGTGGCGGCCGCCACCCACAGGTGCAGCGCGGCGCGGAACAGCGGCCCGGTGTAGAGGCGGACGATCAGCTCGACCACCGCCTCCGTGCGGCGCTCCGCCGGCGGTGCCAGCCCGTCCAGGTGGGCGCGCAGGTCCGCCAGCCGCTCGGCCGCGACGTGCTCCACGGCGGCGGTGAAGAGGTCCTCGCGGGTGCGGAAGTGGTGCTGGGCCGCGCCCCGGGTGACCCCGGCCCGCTCGGCCACCACCGCGACGGTGCTGCCCTGCCAGCCGACCTCGGCCAGGCACTCCACCGCCGCCTCCAGCAGTCGGCGGCGGGTGGCCCGGCTGCGGTCCTGCTGGGGCATCCGGGCGGCCGGGGCGGTGGCCGGTGTGCCCGCGGGGACGGGCGCCGAGGTGCTCGCTGAGGTGGTCATGGCGGCCTCCCTGCCGGGTCTTCGGTCCCCGCCGATCCTGCCAGACCGGCGGGGAGCCGCCCGCTCCGGGCCCGCTGACCGGGCGTCAGCCCTGCCGCTCGCGCAGCTGCCGGCGCAGGATCTTCCCGGCCGCCGACTTGGGCACCACCTCCACGAACTCCACCGCCCGCACCTTCTTGTACGGCGCGACCCGCTCGGCCACGTACCCGCTGACCTGCTGCTCCGTCAGCCCGCTGCCGGGGGCCCGGACCACGAAGGCCTTGGGGCGCTCCTCGCCGTCCTCGCCGCGCACCCCGATCACCGCGGCGTCGGCCACCTCCGGGTGGGTGAGCAGCAGCGCCTCCAGCTCGGCGGGGGCGACTTGGTACCCCTTGTACTTGATCAGCTCCTTCACCCGGTCCACCACGAACAGGTAGCCGCGCTCGTCGACCAGGCCGACGTCCCCGGTGTGCAGCCAGCCGTCCGGGTCGATCATCGCGTCGGTCTCGCCCTTGCGGCCGAAGTACCCCCGCATCACCTGGGGGCCCTTGAACAGCAGTTCGCCGCGCTCGCCGACCCCGAGATCGGTGCCGGAGCCGTCCAGGGCGACCACCCGCAGCTCGGTGGAGGCGACCAGCTTGCCGACCGTGCCGGCCGGCGGGTCCTCGTCGTCCAGCGGCACCACGTGGGTGACGGGCGAGAGCTCGGTCATCCCGTAGCCCTGGTGGATCCGGTCCAGCCCGAGCCGGCGGGCGGCGGCGTCCGCCAGCTCGGCGTCGAGCGGGGCTGCGGCGCTCAGCACGTAGCGGACGGAGGAGAGGTCGTAGCGGTCCACCAGCGGGTGCTTCGCCAGGGCCAGCACGATCGGCGGGGCGGCGAAGACACCCTCGATCCGCTGGTCCTGGATGGTGCGCAGGAACTGCTCCAGGTCGAAGCGGGGCAGCACCACCACGGTGGAGCCGCAGCGCAGCGGGTGGTTGAGCAGGGCGGTCAGGCCGTAGATGTGGAAGAACGGCAGCACGGCCAGGATCCGCTCGCCCCGGCCGGTGGCGTGCACCGAGTCGGTCTGCAGCAGGTTGCTGCTGATGTTGCGGTGGCTGAGCATCACGCCCTTGGGCAGGCCGGTGGTGCCGCTGGAGTACGGCAGCACGGCGATGTCGGTGGCCGGGTCGATCTCCGGGCGCGGCGCCGGGGCGGTGGAGGCGATCAGGTCGGCGAGCGAGCGGTGGCCCTCGGCCCGGTCGCAGACGAATATCTCGGTGACCGGCACGCCCTCGGCGGCGACGGCCTTGGCGGCCTCGACGGCAACCGGGAGGAAGGCCGAGATGGTGATGATCCAGCGGGCACCGCTGTCCTTCAGCTGGCCGGCCAGCTCCGCGGCGGTGGTCAGCGAGCTGACCGTGGTGACGGTGGCCCCGGCCCGGGTGGCTCCGTAGAAGGCGATCGGATAGGCGATGGTGTTGGGGCTGTAGAGGGCGATCACGTCGCCCTTGCGCACCCCGGCCTCGGCCAGCCCGGCCGCGAACCGGAGGCTGGCGCCGTCCAGTTGGGCGTAGCTGACGGACTCCCCGGTGATGCCGTCCACCAGGGCCGGCTGGTCCGGGTGCTCGGCCACGTTGCCGAGCACCGCGTCGTGGATCGGCAGGTCGAGTGCGTCGATCGCGGGGTAGTCACTGCGGAACACCATGCGGTCCTCCAAGCCGGGGGTGGGTGGTGCGGGCCCTCCAAGAGTGCCGCCACCGCGCCGTTCCCGACAGGGGACCGACCGGGCGGGTGCCCCGGCCGACGCCCCGTCAGGCCGGGTCGAAGGCCTGTGGGTAGACGAAGTCCCCGCGCAGGGACGGCTGGTAGGAGGCCAGCGGGCGGACCTGGAAGAACCGGCCCCAGCTCGGGTCCGGCGCGTTGACGCCCAGGTCGGTACTGCGGCGGAAGCCGTAGCGCCCGTAGTACTCCGGGCTCCCGAGCAGGGCCACCAGCGGCTCCCCGAGCGCGTCCGCGCCCCCGATCACCGCGTGCACCAACGCCAGCCCCACGCCCTTCCGTTGGTGCCCCGGCAGCACGCTGATCGGGCCCAGCCCGACCACCGGCACCCCGTCCACGTGGGCCCGGCTGCACACCACGTGCCCGACCACCTCGCCGTCCGGCCCCTCGGCCACCATCGACAGCTCGGGAATCCAGGCCGGCCCGGCGCGCAGCTGGTCCAGCAGCTCGACCTCGAAGGGCTCGACGGTCTCCAGCTTGGCGAAGGCGGCGGCGGTCAAGGCCCGGACGGCGGCCACGTCGGCGGGGGTCTCTCGTCTGATCAGCACCGGCACAGTGTGGAGTCGACTCCGGTGCCCCGCAAGGGATTTACCCCTCCCCCGGCCCGCCGTCCCCGCAGCTCAGATACCCATGGGGGTATACTGGCCTCGAAACCCCCACCCCCGAGGAGTCCCCCGTGTGCCGACGCACCACCTGCCGCACCTGCGGCAAGGCCACCCACGCGGGCTGCGGCCTGCACGTCGAGCAGGTCCTGGCCGGCATCCCGAAGAGCGCCCGCTGCGACTGCGACCCGTCCACCCGCAAGGGCCTGTTGGCCCGCCTGCTCGGCCGCTGACCCGACGCGGAGCGACGCCCGTGCCGGCCGGGCCGTCCGCCCTCCGACCCCGCCGTCAGGCGGCGGGCTCCCGGGGCGGGAGCGGGGTGTCCCAGTCCAGCAGGCGGAGCAGGGCCTCGTCGGGACGGGTCGCGGGGCGAGCGGAGTCCTGTGGCGGGGGGCCGTCCTGCGGACCGGAGCCGGCCGGCGGGCGGCTCGCGGTGAGGCGGGCACTGGTGGCGGTGTTGAGGTCGGTGCGCGGGCGGCGGTGGTACTCGTAGGCCGCCAGGGCGGCCTCGGCCGACGGGGCGTCACGCAGGGCCTTGGCCAGCACCACCGCGTCCTCCAGGGCCATCGACGCCCCCTGCCCGGTGGCCGGGGAGGCGGCGTGGGCGGCGTCGCCGATCAGCACCACACGGCGGCTGCGCCAGCGGTTCCCCGCCGGCAGGTGCAGGGCGTTGGTGACCATCAGCTCCTCGCCCGTCCCCGCCACGATGTCCGCGCAGGGCGTCCGGTCCGGCCGCAGCAGCGGCTCCAGCCAGGCCCGCCACTGCGCCGGGGTGGTCCGCGCCCGCTCCTCCGCGCCCACCGGCGCGCCCGCCACCCGCGCGAACCAGAAGGTCCGCCCGGCCGGCGAGACCAGGTAGCCGAAGGCCGCCTCGCTGCCCCGCACCATGGTGATCAGGTCGGGTGCGGCCACCGGCGGCGGCGCGGCCGTGCTGTACCCGTAGAACACCCGCTGCCCGGCGTACTCGGGCCCGGCCCCGTCCGGCTCCAGCCACCCGCGCACCGCCGAGTGCAGCCCGTCCGCGCCCACCAGCAGGTCACCGGCCTCCGAGGATCCGTCGGCGAAGTGCGCCGTCACCCCCTCCTCCGTCTCGGTCACCGAGGCGAGCCGGGCGCCGTGCCGCAGCGGGATCCCCCGCCGCCGGACCTCCCGCTGGAGCACCGCCCCGAGCTCGGCCCGCCGCAGACAGCGGTACCGGGCCAGCGGCCGCTCCACCTCCCCGAGCGGGACGGAGGCCAGCTCCGCGCCCTGCGCGTCGAGCACGGTCATCGCGGTGACGTCGAAGCCGACCCCGGCCACCGCCCGCTCGGCGTCGAAGCCGGCCAGCGCCCGCATGCCGTTGCTGGCCAAGGTCATGAAGGCGCCGATGTCCTCACCCGTGTCCGGGTGCGCCTCGTGGACCACCGGCTCGTGCCCCGCCTTGTGCAGCGCCAGGGCCGCCGCCGTCCCGGCGATCCCGCCTCCGGCCACCACGATCCGCGCCATCCGCCGCCCCCTCTTGCCGTGTCCCGGTCACCCGCCCTCCCATCCTGGCAGAACGGCCGTGCAAGCGTGGTCGGTTGACGAACCGACACCACGCCGACGGCCCGGGCCCGTTGCCCGGGCCGTCGGCCCCACCCCCTCAGCCGTGCGAGAAGGTCACCTTCGGCAGCACCCTGTCCAGCCACCTCGGGGTGTGCCAGGCGGCCCGCCCGGTCAGGCGCAGCATCACCGGCAGCAGCACCAGCCGCACCAGCGCCGCGTCCAGCAGCACCGCCACGCCGAGCACGATGCCCATCTCCTTGGGCGGCAGCGGCCCGGAGATCGCGAAGGTGAAGAACACCGCGACCATCACCCCGGCCGCCGCGAAGACCACCCGCCCGGAGTGGGCCAGCGCGCCGACCATCGCCCGGCGCGGGTCACCGGTGCGCTCGTACTGCTCCTTCGCGGAGGCGAGCAGGAAGACGGTGTAGTCCATCGCGATGGCGAAGATCATGGCGAAGAAGAACACCGGCGCCCACCCGTCCAGGAAGCCCTGCGAGGTGAAGCCCAACAGCCCGGCCCCGTGGCCGTCCTGGAACACCAGCCGGGCGACGCCGAACGCCGCGCCGGTGGAGAGCAGGCTGGCCAGCGTGCCGAGCGCCGCGATCAGCGGAGCCCGCAGCGCGACCAGCAGGAGCAGGAAGCCGAGCGCCATCACCACCCCGATCACCAGCGGCGTCTTCGCGGTGAGCAGCGCCTGGAGGTCGAGGTTCTCCACCGCCGCGCCACCGACCAGCGCCCCCTCCGGCAGCTGCGCGCGCAGCGCGTCCACGGTGCGCTCCAGCTCCGGGCTGGACGGGTCCACGGACGGGACGGCCTGGATCAGCGTCAGCCCCGAACCGTCGGCCGCCTGCTGACCGGGCATCACCCCGGCGATGCCCGGCGCGGCGGCGAGCTGCCCGGCGACGGCCTCGGCCTGCCCGGCCGGGGCCACGACCTGCAGGGCACCCGGCGCGCCGGGGCCGAAGGCCTGCTGGACGGCGGTGTACCCGGCCCGGGCGTCGGCGTCCGTCGGCAGCACCGTGATCGAGGGCATGGCCGTGCGCAGGCCGAGCACCGGCGCGGCAAGGGCGAGCAGCGCCACCAGGGCCAGCGCGCCGTAGCGGACGGGGTGGCGCCACAGGCGCTCGCCCCAAGCCGCGAAGCGCGGGGAGCTGTGCCCGGCCCGCTTGGCCCACGGCAGGGCGACGGCGTCCACCCGGTGGCCCAGGCGGCCCAGCACGGCCGGCAGCAGGGTGAGGGTGGCGGCCAGCACGAACAGCACCGCCAGCATGATGCCGCCCGCCATCGACCTGAAGGCCGGGGAGGGCACCAGCATCACGGCGGAGAGGCTGACCAGCACGGTGGCTCCGGAGAGCAGCACCGCCTTGCCCGCCGTGTCCATCGTCTCGGCCACCGCCCGGCCGTCTCCCTGGCCGGCGGCGCGGGCCGCCCGGAACCGCACCACCAGGAAGAGCGCGTAGTCGATGCCGAGGGCGAGGGCGAACATCATCGCGAAGTTCATCGCCCAGATGGAGACCGGGAACAGATGACTGATCAGCACCAGCGAACCGGCCGAGGCGGCCAGCCCCGCCATGGTCAGCAGCAGCGGCAGCCCGGCCGCGACCAGCGATCCGAAGGCCAGCACCAGAATGGCCAGCGTGACCGGCCAGGACATCACCTCGGACTTCATCATCGCGTCGTGATTGGCCTTGTTGAAGTCGCTCCAGAGCACCGAGGCTCCGGTCGCGTGCACCTCCACCCCGCCGCCCGACAGGGCCGCGAGCGGACCCTTGAGATCGTCGGCGGCGCGCACCATGTCGTCCGGCGAGGCCGCCGCTCCGGCCAGCAGTACGGCCGTGCGGCCGTCCTGGCTCACCGTCGCCCCCTCCTGCGGGGGCACCACGACGGAGACCCGCGGATCGGCGGCCGCCAGCTCCCCGGCCCGGTCGATCACCTGCCGGACGGCCGGGTCGCCCACCGGGCGGTCGGCGGCGACCACGATCTGCAGTGCGGTGGAGGCGTTCCCGGCGAAGTGCCGCTCGGCGAGCTGACGGACCTTCACCGACTCGGACCCGTCCGCCTGCCAGCCCGCCCCGGACAGCGCCGTGGTCACCTGCGGGGCGAAGGCCCCCAGCGCGGCGACCACCACCAGCCAGCCGACCAGCACGGACTTGAAGTGCGCCACCGACCAGAGGCCGAGACGGCCCAGCAGGCCGGGGCTTGAGGGTGGTTCGGAGAGCGTGGGGGCGACCTTCGCGAGGATGCTCATGGGACTTCCTATACGGGTGGGGGTATATACGGGGGCGAAGAAAAGGCCCGCCGTCAAGCGGGACTGTCCGACGGACGAGCACCACGACCGAGGAACACCGGCCGGCCGCGCGAGCGCCGCGGACCCAGCCACGCGGCCCGGCACGCCCGCCGAGCGGGCGCGTCCGGCAGGCGAGCACCACGGCCGGGAAGCACCCGCCGGCCGCGCGAGCTACACGGGCCCAGCCACGCGGCACAGCACGCCGCCGAGCGGGCCCGCGCTTCCGTCGGCCGGGGTGGCCGGACCGGTCGCCGCAGAGCGGTGCCGCCGGGCGAGTCGGCTCAGCCGGCCAGGGTGGCCAGGGCGGCCAGGGCTGCGCGGAGGCGCTCCGCCGCCTCGTCGGCGACCGGGGCCAGCTCCGGGTGGCCAGTGAAGGCGACGAGCAGCTGCGGGTCGGCGGCCTCGACCACCGTCCGGCCGGCCTCCGTCCGGACCACCACGTTGCACGGCAGCAGCAGGCCGATCCGGCGGTCCACCGCCAGTGCGCGGTGCGCGAGCGGCGGGTTGCAGGCGCCGAGGATGAGGTAGTCCTCCATCTCCTCGCCGAGCTTGGCCCGCAGCGTGGCCTGCACGTCGATCTCGGTCAGCACGCCGAACCCCTGCCCCGCCAGCGCGTCGCGCACCCGCGCGACGGCCTCGGCGAACGGGACGTCCAGCGCGACGGTCAGCTCCTGCTCCATGTCTCCACTCCATCTCTCCGAATACCCCTGGGGGCATTGATCCATCTTCTCTCACCATACCCCAGGGGGTATCCCATCAGCCGTTCCCCCGCTTCCGCCGCGCCCACGGCCCGGTCAGCGCGGGCCTCTCCGGGCCGGCCCGGGTCCGTACGGGTGGAATCGCCGGGCCTCCCCCGGGGCCGGTCCGCCCGCATCCGGCTCCGGTGTGACCGTGGGCACGCAAGGTCCCCCATCCGGAAGAGAGGCCGTCCCGCCCATGCGACGCACCCCCGCCCGCAGGCTCGCCGCCGCCCTGCTCACCCTCTCCACCCTGCTCCCGGTCGCCCTCGCCGCTCCCCCGGCCGAGGCCCGGCACCGCCCCACCACGCTCCTCCCCGCGCCGCCCGCCGCCGCCACGGCCGCCCACCCGGCCGCGACCGTCTCCACCGAGGGGCTCGACCCGGCCCTGGTCGCCCGCCTGGACGAGGCCATCGAACGCGTCCGGCAGGAGACCGGCACCCCCGGGGTCATCGCGGGCCTCTGGCTGCCCGGCCGCGGGGAGTACCTCAAGACCTTCGGCGTGGCCGACAAGCAGACCGGCGAGCCGATGGACCCGGCGATGCACTTCCGGATCGGCAGCGAGACCAAGACCTTCACCATCACCGCCCTGCTCAAGCTGGTCGACTGGGGCCTGGTCGACCTGGACGCACCGATCTCCACCTACCTGGACGGCGTGCCCTGCGGGGACGAGATCACCATCCGTCAGATGGCCGAGATGCGCAGCGGCCTGTACTCGTACACCTTCGACCCGGACTTCCAGCACGACCTGCTGAGCAACCCCCAACGCTCCTTCACTCCGAAGGAGTTGCTGGGCTACGCGTTCAAGCACGACAACGTCTTCGCGCCCGGGACGCAGTTCCAGTACTCCAACACCAACACCGTCCTGCTCGGCCTGGTGGTGGAGAAGCTCGGCAACCTACCGCTGCAGGACTTCCTCCTGCGCAACGTCACCGGCCCGGCCGGCCTGGACGAGACCTTCCTCGCGCACGACACCGCCCTCCCCTCCCCCTATCCGCACGGCTACACCAACCAGACCCTCAGCGGCGAGGTCGAGGACTCCACGCACTGGAACCCGAGTTGGGCCTGGGCGGCGGGGGCGATGGTCTCCGACCTGTGCGACCTGCGGGACTGGGCCAAGGTGCTGGCCACCGGCGAGCTGCTCACCCCCGCCACCCAGCACGAGCGCGAGAAGTTCGTCCCCGTCCCCGGCCTGAGCGACGGCGGCTACGGCCTCGGCCTGTTCGCCACCCACGGGTGGATCGGCCACGACGGCTCCCTCCCCGGCTACGAGAGCGTCACCATGTACCTCCCCGAGGCCGACGCCACCATGGTCATCCTCCTCAACACCGACGTCCTCCACGACGGCCACGAGCCCAGCGGCCTCTTCGCCAAGGCCGTCACCGAGATCGCCACCCCCGACCACGTCTACACCCTCCCCAGCAGGCCCTGACCTCCTCACCACCCCCGCCCCTGCCCCCCGCTCAGTTCCGGTCCGGCCCCCCGGCTGCCCGGAAGGCGCGGCGGTAGGCGGCGGGGGTGGTGCGCAGGGCCTCGTGGAAGCGGCGGCGCAGGTTGACCGCCGAGGAGAGGCCCACGCGGTGGGCGATGGTCTCCACCGGGAGGTCGGTCTCCTCCAACAGCGCGCGGGTGGCGGCGAGTCGGCGGTCCAGCAGCCAGCGGCCGGGGCTGAGGCCGAGCTGTTCGGTGAAGCGCCGGGTCAGCGTCCGGGGCGAGAGCTGCGCCCGCAGCGCCATCTCCGCCACGCTCACCGGCTGGTCCAGCCGCCCGGACAGCCACTCCAGCAGCGGTGCCAACGAGTCCGCCACCGGCCGCTCGCCCTCGCCCGGCAGCTCGGCGTACTGCAACTGGCACCCCTCCCGGTGCGGCGGCATCACCAACTTCCGTGCCACCCGCAGCGCGTGGGCCGCGCCGTGGTCCGTCCGCACCAGGTGCAGGCACAGGTCCACCGCCGCCGCCGAGCCGGCGCTGGTGGCCACGTCCCCGTGGTCCACGTACAGCACCGCCGGATCGACCCGCACCCGCGGATGACGGACCGCCAACTCCCCGGCCCGCGCCCAGTGCGTGGCCGACCGGCGCCCGTCCAGCAGCCCGGCGGCGGCGAGCACGAAGGCCCCCGAGCAGAGCCCGACGATCCGCGCCCCGCGCCCGTGCGCCCGCCGCACCGCCGCGCACACCGCCTCCGGCACCTCTCCGGCGCCCCACCCCGGGACCAGCACCGTGTCGGCTCCCTCCAGCGCCTCCAACCCGGCGGTGACCAGCAGCTCGTACCCGGCCTCGCTCCGCACCGCCCCCGGCCGCTCCGCGGCGACCCCGAACGCGTACCGCTCCGCCCCGCCCTCCCGGAACACCTCGGCGGCGCACCCGAGCAGGAACGCCGACTGCGGCGCCGCCAGGAGCGCGACCACCCGGTGCGGCGCGGTGGACTTCCCCGGCCTGCTCGACCTACCTGACCTGCTCGACCTGCTCGACCTGCTCGGCGGCGTCATGGCGTGAAAGTACCCCATGATGTCGTTCCGGACACTGGGGCCGCCTCCCGGCCACCCCCATGATCGACACCGTGACCACTGCCCAGCTCTCCCGTCCCACCGCCCAACACCCCCTCTGGAACCGGCGGTTCGCCCTCTACTTCACCGCACGGGCCGTCTCCCTCCTCGGCGACGCGATGATGCCGGTGGCCACGGCGCTGGCGGTCGGGGCCCTGTACGGGGTGTCCGGCGTGGGAGCCGTCCTCGGGGCCTGGACGGGGACCTTCGTGCTCCTGGTCCTCTTCGGCGGGGTGCTCTCCGACCGCCTCGGGGCGCGGCGGTTGATGGTCGGCGCGGACCTCGTCCGGGTCGGCACCCAAGGTGCCCTGGCCGCGGCCTTCTTCGCCGGACCGCCGCCCTTCTGGCTGCTGGTCGCCCTGGCCTCGGTCGCCGGCGCGGCGGTGGCGATGTTCCTCCCGGGCGTCAACGGCATGGTCCCGCTGGTCGCCCGCGACCCCCAGCGCGCCAACGCCACCCTCAAGGTGGCCGACGCCCTCGCCCACCTCCTCGGCCCGGCCCTGGCCGGCCTGCTGATCGCCCTCACCGACGCCGGTGCGGTCTACGCCGTCGACGCCGCCACCTTCCTCCTCAGCGCCCTCTGCCTCGGCCTCCTCCGCCTCCCCGACCCACCGTCCCTTCCCCGCACCTCCCTCCGCGTCGAACTGCACCAGGGCTGGCGGGAGTTCCGCGACCGCCCCTGGATGTGGTCGGTGATCCTGATCTGGCTCCTCTACGGCGTCCTGCTCTTCGGCCCCCTGGTCCCGCTGAGCTCGGCCCTGATCGGCGCCCGGCTCGGCCCCGGCAGCTACGGACTGGCCGTCTCCTTCCTCGGCGTCGGCACCGTCCTCGGCGGCCTGCTCGCCCTGCGCCTGCGCCCCACCCGCCCCCTCGCCGCCGGCGCCGCCGTCCTCGGCCTCTACACCGCCCTCCCCCTCGGCACCGCCCTCACCACCTCCCTCCCGCTCCTGCTCACCGCCCACGTCCTCGGCGGCGCAGCCCTCGCCTTCTGGTCCGTCATGTGGGCCACCAGCGTCCAGACCCACACCCCGCCCGCCGTCCTCAACCGCGTCTCCGCCTACGAACTCGCCGGCTCCATCACCGGCATCACCCTGGGCCAACTCCTCGCCGGCCCTGCCACCCACCTCGCCTCCCCCTCCCACCTCCTGCTCCTCTCCGCCGCCACCTGCCTCACCGGCTGCGCCGCCCTCCTCGCCGTCCCGGCCGTCCGCGGCCTACGGCGCGCGCCGTAACCCGGATGCCCCCGGGGCCCGTCGCTGCTACCGTGCGCCGACACCGTCATGATCATCTAGATGAGGGAGACACGATGCGTCTCAGACGACTGGGCACACTGCTCACCGCCGCCGTGGTGGCGGCAGCGCCCCTGACGCTCACTCAGGCGGCCCGGGCGGCCCAGCCCGGGGCGGGAATCGTCCAGATCGTCGCCCACGAGGACGACGACCTGCTGTTCATGAACCCGGACCTGTCCAACAGCATCAAGGCCGGCATACCGATCACCACGGTCTACCTCAGCGCCGGCGAGGCCACCGCCGGCGTCGAGTACGCCAGGCAGCGTCAGAACGGCGCGCTGGCGGCGTACTCCCAGATGCTCGGCGTGACCTGCCCGGACGCCTGCTGGAACTTCGGCGAGGTGACGTTCGGCACGCACACCGTGGAGCGCTACGCGCTCGGCAACGTCAACCTGTACTTCCTCGGCCTCCACGACGGCGGGGCGGACGCCTACCAGGGGCTGGGGGCGCTGAACCGGATCTGGAACGGCGGCACCGAACCCACGCTCGCCATGGCCGACAACGGCAGGTGGCCCCAGTCCTACAGCAGTGCCGGGCTGGACGACGTCCTGACGCGGATCCTGGCCTCCGCCAACCCCACCCTGGTCCGGATCCAGGACCCCGCACCGGACCCGCTGCTGGCCGGAGAGCTCGGCTTCAAGCCCGAGTTCCACGGCGACAACCCCGACCACACCGCCGCGGCCCGGTTCGCCGACAAGGCCGTCGGCCGGTACGGCGGGACCGCCCCGCAGCGCGTGGTGGTGGAGCACTACCGCGACTACAACATCCAGGACACGCCCGCGAACCTCTCCAGTGCCGCGGCCCTGGAGAAGGTCACGACCTTCGAGGGCGCCTACGCGCCCAACGACCCACTGCTGCCCAGGGACCCGTCCACCGGTGAGTTCCCGTCGGCCTGCAACCCGGCCGGGGCGAGCAACGCGTACTACCAGTGCTGGGAGTCCCGCCAGCAGTACCGGACGCCCCGCTCCACCCAGTCGGTGATCTCCGACCGGAACGGCTGGCTGCACGCCTTCGCGGTGGAGAGCGGCAAGCTCTTCGAATGGCAGGAGAACTCCTCCGGTGCCTGGACCGGGCCGACGGTCCACGCCCAGGCACCCGGGCCGCTCGCCGCGGGCGTGTCGGTGGGCCGCGACCAGGACGGTCGGATCGAGGTCCTCGGCCAGCGGTCCGACACCGGCGCGATCGTCTCCAACTACCAGACGGCGGCCGGCGGCTGGGCGTGGGGATCGCTCGGCAGCCCCAACCTGCCCACCGACGCCCTGCAGGTCAGCGCTCCGGTCGCGGCGTCCAACGAGGACGGCCGGCTCCAGGTGTTCGTCCGCAACGCGGGCGGCGGGATCAGCTCGACCTGGCAGACCACCCCCAATGGTGGGTGGAGCGGCTGGGCCGACATGGGCGGCAGCGGCATCCAGGAGGCCCCCGCCGTCTTCACCACCAAGGACCGCCGGATCGAACTCTTCGGCTTGGCGCCCCGTAACGCCGGCGCCTCGGTGCTGCACTGGTACCAGCCCGCGACCAACCAGCCCTTCGTCCGGGGCGGCGACCTCCCGGTCGCACCCACCAGCGCCCCGACGGTCGCGATGGACCAGGACGGCAGGCTGGAACTCCTCTACCGCCAGCTCGACGCCGTTGACCCGCTGGTCGACCTCTCGGCCAAGTCCTACACCATGACCCTCTGGCAGACCTCCCCCGGCGGCGGCTGGGCCGCCGCGGCGGGCGCGCTCGGCGGCGGCCCCGACGACGGTGGCGTCGGCGCACCCGCCGCGGTCACCCGCGGCGACGGGCGGATCGTGGCGTTCGTCCGCAACCTCGGCGGAGGGATCAGCGTGAGCGTCCAGAACGCCCCGAACGGAGCGTTCGGCAGCTGGGCCGACCTGCGCGGCCCCGGCGCCGCCGGCCAGATCGTCGGCGTCCCCGCCACGGGCGTCGACCGCAACGGCCTGGCCGACCTCGTCGCCCTCGGCCTCGACGGCCGGATGTACCACAACCGCCAGAACACCAACGGCTCCTTCTCCCACACCAACTGGCAGCCCATCGGCTGACTCAGCCCCGACCACCGGGCGGACGGCGGCCCGGCTCCCGTCACGGGCGCCGAGCCGTCCCGCCCGCGCCGACCACCACCGCGATCGCGCCACGATCTTTCCCACTGCTTTCCGGGGAAATTGACGATCCATCAGGCCCGGGTATTGTCATACTTCGCGGATGACCGAACAGCTGGCCGAGCGCGCCCGCCACTGGCTCGCCGAGTGCGGCATCACCGAGACCCCCGCCGGCTGGACCGACGCCGAGGCCCCGGGGCGCCTGCTCACCGCCAACGAGGTCGCGCACGGCTGGACCGGCGCGGTGTTCGCCGACGCCTCCCTCGACGCGGACCGGCAACTGGAGCTCGCCTTCGGCCTGTTGGACCTCCTCGACGACTACTGGGTGACCTGCGAGATCCGCTTCGCGGACCGCGGCCCCGACGGACCGCTGCCCCCCACCACCCTGTGGGCCGGCTACCGCCGCCGGCTGGAGGCCGAGCGGGACGCCGAGGCCGTCACCTACTCGCTCTGGGTCGACTGGTTCGAGGACCGCACGACCGCCGGGACGGCCTTCGCCGAGGTGCTCGGCCTCGACCTCGACCGGATCGTGGCGACGGGCGGCCCGGCACCCCTCCTCCGCCGGGCCGGCCGCGTCCTGGCCTGCTCGGGCCCCGTCCCCTGGCCGGTGAAGCGGCGGGCCTATGCCACCGCCCTCCGCCTCCCGGCCCTCCACGAGCCGCTCTTCCAAGGCCTGCTGACCAGCTACCACGATCTCTACGGCGACCTGGAACCGACCGCCGCCCTCGCTCTCCTCACCCGCCTCGACCTCCCGCCGGACACCCCTCACCTCCACGAACTCCGCACCGTCCTCACCGCCGGCCACCGCCACCACTCCACCGACCCACAGGCCTGGGACGCCGCGACCCGCGCCCCGGCGCCCCGGCCGGCGGCCCGATGACCGGGACCCCCGGTAACCTGCCCGCCATGGACGACACCTCCGTGGCGCGGTTCTACGACCGGCTCGCAGCGGACTACCACCTGATCTACCGCGACTGGGAGAGCTCGGTGGCGGCCCAGGGCGCGGCGCTGGACGCGGTGATCCGCTCGACCCTCGGCCCCTCGCCCGCCACGGTGCTGGACTGCGCGTGCGGCATCGGCACCCAGGCCCTCGGCCTCGCCCTGCGCGGCCACCGGGTCACCGGCACCGACCTGAGCCCGGCGGCCGCCGACCGCGCCGGGCACGAGGCCGACCGGCGGGGGCTGGCCGTCCCGACCTCCGCCGCCGACATGCGCTCGCTCCCGTTCGAGGACGCCGCCTTCGACGTCGTCGTCTGCGCCGACAACGCCCTGCCGCACCTGCTCACCGCGGAGGACGTCCGCGCGGCCCTCGCCGAGATGCGCCGGGTGCTGCGCGACGGCGGGCTGCTCCTGATCAGCACCCGGGACTACGACCGGATCCGGCAGTCCCGCCCCACCTCGACCGCCCCCCAGGTCAACGGCGAGGGGAACGAACGGACCGTCACCTTCCAGCTCTGGCACTGGCACGAGGACGGCGAGCGCTACGACCTGGAGCACTTCCAACTCCTCCCCAAGGGCGAGGACTTCGACGTCCAGGTGCGACGCACCACGTACTGGGCACTCCCCCAGGACCACCTGTCCGACCTGGCTGTCGAATCGGGCTTCACCTCGCCCACCTGGCTCCCGCCCGAGGAGAGCTCCTTCTTCCAACCCCTCCTCACCGCCCGGGTCCCGCCCGCCTGAACCGATCGGCCGCCCGCCGCGCATCCGGCGCAGTACCGTGGCGTGGTGAACGAGACGTCAACCCCGGTGGCAGGTATGACAGTCAGCGTGCGGACGCGCCAGGACGTGGTGATCGTCGACCCGGAGCGCTTCATCGCGTCGGCCCGCGCGGCCTACCGCGAGACCTCTCCCGGGATCACCGAGGAGCAGGCGGCGGAGCACGTCCACGACGTCCACGGAGCCGTGTGGGCCCTGATCGACCGCTTCGGCAAGCTCGCGGCCGACGCATCACCGTTCCCCGGACTCCCCGGCCACCGGGTCCTGGACCGCTCCGACGGCCTCTCCCCGGCGGGCGAGCGCCAGTTGATCGTGCTCACCGATCCGCAGCCCTTGCAGGACTACGGCTGCTTCACGCCCGAGGCCTACGACCCGTTCGCCGTCCCGCCAGGCACGTAGCGCCGTCCGCCGCGGAGCGACCGTCCTGTTTCGACCGACCTGCGCACCCTACGGTGCGTCAGGGAAGCGGTGGCCGGGGGCCCGCGAGCAGCCGGGTGCACTCGGCGAGGGTCCTGCCACTGACGGGCTCCTCCGCAACTCCCTTACCTCGTAACCCGGCCGAGCCCGGTCCCAGGCGATGGCCTCGGACCGGGCTCGGGCACTGCTACTGATGAGGGTGGCTGGCCAGCGAAAGTCGACAGGGCCCCTCCTACGGAGCCTTCTCCACTCCGCAGAGGACTCCATAGGAGGGGTCAACCGATCCCGCTACGCGCACTTGCGGATGGTCACCCGGCCACCGTTCTTGGTCATCTCGCTGGAGTGCGGCGCGAGACAGAGCCCCGTCCACTGGTTGGCGAAGGTGTAGGTACCGCTGATCTTGGTCGGGTTGACCGACCAGAGCTGGTTGCCCGAGTCCCAGCGGGTCTCGCAGCCCCACCACATGAGCTGGGTGTTCTGGCCGGGCGGGGTGCCGTTGTTGTAGGGGACAGTGAGGCAGTAGCCGTTGTTGTTGCGGATGGTGAAGTAGCCGTTGCTCGCCTTGACGGCGTTCCACTTCTGCGCGGCCCCGCCGTCGCAGGTACGCTGCACCACGAGCCCGCCGTTGGGGACGGTGGGGCCGATGGCCAGGCACTTGCCGCTCAGCAGGTTCTTGTACGGACCCTTGCCGCTGGCCGACCACATGTCGTAGGTCTTGGTGGTCGGGGGCTCCTGCCCGCAGATGTCCCTCAGCTCCGTGTCGGTCATCTTGCGGCTCTGGTACAACCAGGCGAAGGACCGGCTGGTGTCCGGCACCCGGACGACCGCGTTCTTGACGAGCTCGTTCTTGTTGCCGTCGTAGCGGGCATCGATGTCGACGACCGCCTCGATCAGCGGCTCCCTGACCTCGATCCAGCCGACGCTGCCCAGGGGGACCGCAGCGGTGTGCGTGTGGGTGTCGCTGGTGCTCCAGGTCCAGCTCCAACCGAGCTTGGGCCCGACGGAGGCCTCCCAGTCACCGAACTTCTTCTTCCCGCCAATGTCGAGGCCGAAGGAGAAGCTGGTGGAGGAGCTCTTGGTTCCGGCGACGCTCACGCTGCCGCTACTGGTGCAGCCGTAGGCGATGGGGCTCTTCCCACTGCCGAGCTTGTCGGGCATGGTGGCCTCGCCCCATACCTGCTTGCTGCTCTTGAAGGTGAGGTAGCACTCGGGGTCCCAGTAGATGATGTCCCCGGCCTGCGTAGGCCTCGGGTCGGCGCAGTCCTCGACTACCTGCGCGGGCGACTTGGCCGCCGCGAACGCCGTCGAGGTCAGCGGGAAGTAGCTCATTATCAAGGCGAGCACCACGATCGCCTTCTTCACGTTCTTCACGAGGCGTGAGCTTAGGGATCATGAATGGCCGCTGAGAAAACGCCGTATGTACCTTAGGGCTGTCCCGTAACTACGGCGTGGTCTTCACGCCTCGGACATGGATGACTCGGTCGGGTTCACCCAGGCTGGGGCGGTTGATCCGACCACGTCCGCGGTCGATGCCCTCGGCCGCGAATCGCTTCTGCAGCCCAGGAGGGGCGAGCGGCGTCTCGAAGCCTTCACTGAGGCCTCGCCCGTTGTCGGCGTACTCGTAGCGGACTGCGTAGACCCTCCCCCCGTGCAACCACTCACAGCGGACCAGGGGCCGCGCAAGAACGGCCTCGAACCAGGTGGCTGTACGGGTCGCCGTGTCCGTGGGGTCGCCGGCAGCGGTGAAGGTGAACTCGGTTGGCGCGTCGGGGAGGGTGAAGGCCTGGTTGTGGAGCGTGTCCGCGCGGACGGCGGTGCCGTCGAAGTGGGCTCCGATGGTCAGTACACCCTGGTTGCGTTCTGGATCGTCGATGTCCAGGTAGGCCAGCAGCTCGCGGTACGGGGTGTACGGGGCTGGCAGCAGGACTGTGCTGAGCGGGTCCACCGGCCAGGCGCTCGCGCGGGTGGCGAGGACGGCCGCGAACTCCTGCTGAGCAGGTGTCAGCTCGTCCGTCTCGTGTTCGAACCAGGGAACTTGTTCCACGGCCGCACTCTACTGGGCGCGGTGTCCGCGCAGGCTGGTGAGAAGGAGGTTGTGGAGTCGGGCGATGCCGAGCACGGCGTGGTGGACGCCGCTGCCCCTGATGACAGAGCGAAGCGGCTCGATGACCCAGCGGCAGATTGGCGGCGCCCTCACCGTGCCCGATCAAGGCACCACGGGTCAAGCAACGTCAACCTTCCACCCAGGCAAGGAGGTTCCACCATGACGATGCCACCCCAACCTCCGGAACGCCCGCCGGGCCCGATGCCACCGGGCCGTACCAGCACGCCCGGGCGTCCCACCAGGTAGTTCACCACCAGATAGGAGACCCACTCATGAGCGGCAAGCACGGAGACGGCAAGGGCGGCGAAAGCGGTGACAAGCAGCAGTCTCCCCGGGAGTCCGACGGCCAGTGGACCAAGCCCGTCCCACCCGCACCGAGCAAGTAGGCGGATCACCAACCCATGGACAAGTACGCACAGTTGCTCGCTGAGATGACCGCGGCGGGCACTCTGGGCACGGAGTGGCGGGGTGCCTTCGAGCGCGCCCCGCGCTCTGCCTTCCTTCCGAACGCGGTCTGGGCTCCGGATCCCGACGGACCGACCGGCTACCGCCGTACGACCCTTGCCGCCGATCCGGAGGGCTGGTGGGCCCTGGCCAACGCCGACGACGTCGTGGTCACCCAGGTGGACGACGGGACCGCCATCGGGCCGGGCGTCGCCACGTCCTCGGCATCCGTGCCTACCCTCGTCGCCGTGATGCTCCGTCACCTGGACGTGGTCGACGGACACTCCGTGCTCGACGTCGGGACTGGCACCGGCTGGACGAGTGCCCTGCTCTGCGCCCGGCTCGGCTCGGCTCGGCGACCACAGCGTCACCACCATCGAGGTGGATCCGAACTTGGCCGCCGAAGCCGCCCACCGACTGAGGGCAGCGGGCTTCGCGCCGACCTGTGCCGTCGGCGACGGCCTCGCCGGGTGGCCCCTCGACGCGCCGTACGACCGGATCCATTCCACCGCCGCCGTCCAGCGCATCCCGCTCCCCTGGCTCCGGCAGACCCGCCCCGGCGGCGTCATCGTCACACCCTGGGGCACCCCGTACGCCAACGCCGGCCTGCTCCGCCTCACCGTCGGCGCCCCTGACGCCGCCTCACACGGCCGTTTCGTCGACGCCGTCAGCTTCATGTGGATGCGGGCCCACCGTCCCGACGTGCCGACGGCCGCACCCGCCGCGCCCACCGCGCCCACCCATCTCAGCCCCTCCGCCATCGACCCCGACCTCGCGTTGGAGACCGTCCACTCCGCTTTCGCCATCGGCCTTCGCGTGCCCGGAGTCCGCTACCAGCACCGCTGGGACCCTGCGGACCCGAGCACGACGTACCGCATCCAACTCACCGACGCCGCAGGCTCTCTGGCCACCGCCCGCCACCACCGATGGCAGGCGCCCGACGCCGTCCGTCAGTCCGGCCCGCGCCGTCTCTGGGACGAGGTCACGGCAGCCCGCAGTCGGTGGCTCGAGGATGGACGGCCCGACCTCACCCGTTTCGGGGTGACCGTCGCCCCGGACGGCACCCAGACCGTCTGGCTGGACGACCCCGACCACCCGGTGGCCTGACCCGCGACCGTTCCGTAATCCGGTGGACCCTCAGCGGCGGGCGGGTCACAATCCCGGGGAACCACAACAGGGGGAGCTTATTTGCACGTGTTCGCGTGTGCCGGGTGCGGCACCGAACTGACGGCGCCGGTGTCCCGGGTCGCCCTGCCCGTCCACACCCACCACGGCGCGTGGGAGGAGCTCCATCCTCCGCTGATGGAACCGGCGACGTACGCCGTCGACCCCTCGCCCACGGGGCCGCCCTGGCGGCTGTGGCAGGACGTCGGAGCCGAAGTGGCGGCCCGTCAGGGAGTGTTCGCCCCGGTGTACTCCGTTTCGTTCGGCGCGCGCGGCAGGATCGTGATCGCGCCCGGTGACTCGAGGTCGGTGGCCCTGATCCCGGAGAGGTGCGAGGGCTACTGCCGGGGAATCGACGGGCGGGACGGCCCGAACCTGGCCTGCGAGGGGTGCGGCCGGGCGGTGGCGACCCGGATCGACGACTGCGGTTCGTGGCAGACCGTCTGGCTGGAACCGGACGCGGTCGTCCGCCGCCCCTCGGGGCTCCCGGCCGGCCCGCAGCCCTCCTGGGCGGACCTGGCCCGCGCCGAGCACCGCGTCCCGCCCGTCGATCCCGACGGTTGGTGGAGCCGGCGCTGGGAGGCCGCGATCGGCGTCGCCCTCGCGCACCTGGTGGCGGCCACCGACGGCCGGCCCGTGACCCTGCCCGTCGGCCCGGTCGCCGAGCTGCTCGGCCCCGCCGTGGCCCGATGCCTTCCGGCCGGGCCGGACCCTCTCTCGGTGGGGTTGGCCGGGCCCGGTCTCCCGGAGCCCCGGACCCGCCGGGACGTCCTGCTCGTCCCCCGTCACCCCGGCAGCGGCGAGCCGTGGCGCCCGACTGACCGTCAGGCGGCGGTGGTACCACTGGACAGCGGAATCTGGGCGTACCTCACCGGTCCGGAGGAGACCTCGCCGGTCCCCCTCACGGGAGTGCTCCCGCCGGGCATCCTGCGCGACGACTACCCACTCGCGCCGCGCCCCTGGCACCCGCTGCGGCCGGACCCCAGGGCCTTCAGCCACACCCTGGTCCGCCTGCCCGCGATCCGCAGCCCCCGGCTGCACCGGTACCGCGACGAGTGACGGCCCGGCCATGGAGCGTCAGCCGCGCGGGGCGGACAGGAGTTCACGGCCCCGTTCCGGCGTGAGCAGGTCGGCCGGGACGAAGCGCCAACTCGCCCTCCTCACCGGGGTAGTGGATGCGCCCGGGCGGGCATAGCCGAGGTACTGGTGTCCGCAGCGTGGGCGATCCTTGGGGGAGTCATGACGGGTGACCGTCCCGGTGCGGCCGGCCCGGCCCGCCGCACCTTGCGCCAGAAGATCGCCGTCTGGTGCACGGCCCTGTACCACCATCATCCGGGACTGGTGGTCATCGGCGGCCCGATGCTGCTGCTGACGGCGTTGATCCTGCTGTTCGGTCTGGTCACCGACAACACCCCCAAGCCGTGCCCACCCGGCAAGGTGTGCGACTTCGTCCGCTGAGCTCGAGCTCGGGGTCCCACCGCACGTCGGGCTCGGTCGTGGGCTCGGTCGTGGGCTCAGTGGTGGGCTCAGTGGTGGGCGAGGACGCAGAACTCGTGCCCCTCGGGGTCGGTGAGGCAGGTCCACGGGACGGCACCCTGGCCGAGGTCCAGGGCGGAGGCGCCGAGGGCCGCCACCCGGGCGACCTCCAGGGCCTTGTCGTCACCGGGGCCCGGCAGCAGGTCGAGGTGGAGCCGGCCGGGTCCGACCGGCGGGCCGTGGACCCGGCGGAACTCCAGGACGGGGCCGGTTCCTTCGGGCGCGCGGAGAGTCGCGCGGTCGTCGTCCAGCGCGTGCACGGTCCACTCGGTGGCCTCGCCCCAGAAGTGCGCTGCGGCCCGCGGGTCGGTGCTGTCGAGCACCACGGCGGCGATCGGCCCGGTGTCCCGGTCCGCCGTCCGGGGCTCCCGCACGCAGAACTCGTTGCCCTCGACGTCGGCCAGTACGGTCCACGGAACCTCGCCCTGGCCGATGTCGGCACGCGTCGCCCCGAGGGCGAGCAACCGCTCGACCACGGCGGCGTGGTGGGCGGGCGAGGTGGTGGCCAGGTCGAGGTGGGTCCGGTTCTTCGTGGCGGGCTTGGCGTCGGGGACGGGGACGACACAGATGCCGAGGCCGACCGGCTCCGGCCAGACGGACCCGCCCGCAGGGCCGGTGTAGGTGGTGACGCCCGGGCTGTGGACGGGCCAGCCGAGGGCGGCGGCCCAGAAGCGGCCGACCGCCGCGCTGTCGACGGCCTTGACGTTCACGTGGACGGGTCGCAGTGCCATGGAGGCGATCCTAGTGAGGCCGGACAAAACAAGCAGGCATGCTTGATTTGTTCCTGAGGGCCTGTCAGGCTGCTCCGCGTCGGGCAGGGCCAGGCGGCAGGAGGGGGCTCGGGGTGCTGCGGATCGGGAACGCGTCGGGGTTCTACGGGGACCGCTTCGCGGCGGTGCGGGAGATGCTGACCGGCGGGCCGTTGGACGTGCTGACCGGGGACTACCTGGCCGAGTTGACGATGCTGATCCTGGCGCGCGACCGGCTGAAGGACCCGGGCCTCGGCTACGCCCGCACCTTCCTGCGCCAGTTGGAGGAGTGCCTCGGCGAGGCAACCGACCGGAACGTGCGGATCGTGGTGAACGCGGGCGGCCTCAACCCCGCCCGGCTCGCCGAGGCGGTGCACGAGTTGGCGACGAAACAGGGCATTCCGCTGGCGGTCGGCGTGGTGGAGGGGGACGACGTCCTCGGCCGGCCAGGCCTCCCGGCCGGCCTGCTGGCGGCCAACGCCTACCTGGGCGGTCGCGGCATCGCCGAGTGCCTGAAGGCCGGCGCCCAGCTGGTGGTGACGGGCCGCGTCACCGACGCCGCACTGGTGAGCGGCCCCGCCCAGGCCCACTTCGGTTGGGGCGAGGGCGACTTGGACGCGCTGGCCGGCGCGGTCGTGGCCGGGCACGTGCTGGAGTGCGGAGCCCAGGCCACCGGCGGCAACTACGCCTTCTTCGGCGAGCACGACGTCACCCACCCCGGCTTCCCGATCGCCGAGCTGCACGCCGACGGCTCCAGCTTGATCACCAAGCACCCCGGCACCGGCGGCGCGGTCACCACCGAGACCGTCACCGCCCAGCTGCTGTACGAGACTTCGGGTGCCCGCTACGCCGGTCCGGACGTCACCGCCCGCCTCGACACCGTACGCCTCACCCAGGAGGGACCGGACCGCGTGCGGATCCACGGGGTCAGGGGCGAGGCTCCGCCCCCGACCCTCAAGGTCGGACTCAACCGGCTCGGCGGCTGGCGCAACGAGGTGGTTTTCGTCCTCACCGGCCTGGACATCGAGGCGAAGGCCGAGCTGGTCAGGCGCCAACTCGCGCGCAGCACGGCCGAGCTCGACGCCCGGTGGACGCTCGCCCGGACCGACCACCCCGACGCCGCGACCGAGGAGACCGCCTCCGCGCTGCTACGGCTGACCGTCCGCAGCCGGGACCAGCACGCCGTCGGCCGGGCCCTCACCTCCGCCGCCGTCGAGCTCGGTCTCTCCGGCTACCCCGGCTTCCACGTCACCGCGCCTCCCGGCCCGGCCACCCCGTACGGCGTCTTCGAGAGCGCCCACCTGGAGGCGGCCACCGTCCCGCACACCGCCGTCCTCCCCGACGGCTCCCGGCGCACCATCGAACCACCCTCCACCACCCAGGAGTTGGAGCCCGCCGAGGCACCACCCCTCCCGCCCCCGCCGCCGCGCGGCACGCCCACCCGGCGCGCCCCGCTCGGCCGCGCCTTCGGCGCCCGCAGCGGCGACAAGGGCGGCGACGCCAACCTCGGGGTGTGGGCCCGCACCGAGGCGGGCTGGCGCTGGCTGGCACACGAGCTCACCGTCGACCGGCTCCGCGAACTCCTCCCGGAGACCGCCCCCCTGACCGTCCGGCGGCACCTGCTCCCGCACCTGCGCGCCGTCAACTTCGAACTGGTCGGCCTGCTCGGCGAGGGGGTCGCCTCCCAGCACCGCTTCGACCCGCAGGCCAAGGCCCTGGGCGAGTGGCTGCGCGCCCGCCACGTCGACCTCCCGGAGGAGCTGCTGTGACCACGCTGCCCACCCGCCTCGACCCGTCCTCCCCCGAGTTCGCCGAGCACCGCGCCGCGATGCTGGCCAAGCTGGCCGAGCTGGACACCGAGCACGCCAAGGCGCTGGCCGGTGGCGGCCCCAAGTACCTGGAGCGGCACCGGAGTCGGGGCAAGCTCCCGGCCAGGGAGCGGATCGAGCTGCTGCTGGACCCGGGCTCGCCCTTCCTGGAACTGTCGCCGCTCGCCGCCTGGGGCAGCGACTACCCGGTGGGGGCGGCGCTGGTCACCGGGATCGGGGTGGTCGAGGGCACCGAGTGCGTGATCACCGCCAACGACCCGACCGTGCGCGGCGGGGCCAGCAACCCGTGGACCCTGCGCAAGGCGCTGCGGGCCAACGAGATCGCCCTCGCCAACCGCCTTCCGCTGGTCAACCTGGTGGAGTCCGGCGGGGCCGACCTGCCCAGCCAGAAGGAGATCTTCATCCCGGGCGGGGCGCTCTTCCGCGACCTCACCCGCCTCTCCGCCGCCGGGATCCCCACCGTGGCGGTGGTGTTCGGCAACTCCACCGCCGGCGGCGCGTACGTGCCCGGCATGTCCGACCACACCGTGCTGGTCCGCGAGCGGGCCAAGGTCTTCCTCGGCGGGCCGCCGCTGGTGAAGATGGCCACCGGCGAGGAGTCGGACGACGAGTCCCTGGGCGGCGCCGGGATGCACGCCCGCACCTCCGGGCTGGCCGACCACCTGGCCGAGGACGAGCACGACGCGCTGCGCACCGCCCGGCGGATCGTCCGGCGGCTCAACTGGCAGAAGGCGGGCGCCTCGCCCGAGCTCACGGCCGCGCCGCCGAAGTACGACGAGGAGGAGCTGCTCGGGCTGGTCCCGGCCGACCTCAAGGTGCCGTTCGACCCGCGCGAGGTGATCGCCCGGATCGTGGACGGCTCGGACTTCGACGAGTTCAAGCCGCTGTACGGGCCGAGCCTGGTGACCGGCTGGGCCGAGCTGCACGGCTACCCGGTCGGCATCCTCGCCAACGCCCAGGGCGTGCTGTTCAGCCCGGAGTCCCAGAAGGCGGCCCAGTTCATCCAGTTGGCCAACCAGCGGGACATCCCGCTGCTCTTCCTGCACAACACCACCGGCTACATGGTCGGCCAGGCCTACGAGCAGGGCGGCATCATCAAGCACGGCGCGATGATGATCAACGCGGTCTCCAACAGCAAGGTCCCGCACCTGTCCGTGCTGATCGGGGCCTCCTACGGGGCCGGGCACTACGGCATGTGCGGGCGGGCGTACGAGCCGCGGTTCCTGTTCGCCTGGCCGAGCGCCAAGTCGGCGGTCATGGGCCCGCAGCAGCTGGCCGGGGTGCTGTCGATCGTGGCCCGGCAGTCGGCGGCGGCCAAGGGGCAGCCGTACGACGAGGACGCCGACGCGGCGATCCGGGCCATGGTGGAGCAGCAGATCGAGGCGGAGTCGCTGCCGGTCTTCCTCTCCGGGCGGCTCTACGACGACGGGGTGATCGACCCCAGGGACACCCGCACCGTACTCGGAATCTGCCTCTCCGCGATCCACAGCGCCCCGGTGGAGGGCGCGCGCGGCTACGGCGTCTTCCGGATGTAGGCAGCTACCGGACATCAGAACAGAGGGACTGACGGATGATCACATCGGTACTGGTCGCCAACCGCGGCGAGATCGCCCGCCGGGTCTTCCGCACCTGCCGGGCGCTCGGCATCGCCACCGTCGCCGTGCACTCGGACCCCGACGCGGACGCCCCGCACGTGCGGGAGGCCGACGCGGCCGTGCAGCTGCCCGGCGCCACGGCGGCGGAGACCTACCTGCGCGGCGAGCTGCTGGTGAAGGCCGCGCTGACGGCCGGGGCGGACGCCGTCCACCCCGGGTACGGATTCCTGTCCGAGAGCGCCGAGTTCGCCCGCGCCGTGCTGGATGCGGGGCTGGTCTGGATCGGGCCACCGCCGGAGTCGATCGCCGCGATGGGCTCCAAGACGGCGGCCAAGCGGCTGATGGCCGCGGCCGGGGTGCCGGTGCTCGCCGCCCCGGCCGAGCCGACCGAGGCGGACCTTCCGCTGCTGGTCAAGGCGGCGGCGGGCGGCGGCGGGCGCGGCATGCGGGTGGTGCGCCGGCTGGCGGACCTGCCGGGCGAGTTGGCGGCCGCGCGGGCGGAGGCGGGGCGGGCCTTCGGGGACGAGGAGGTGTTCTGCGAACCGTACCTGCCCGACGGTCGGCACGTGGAGGTCCAGCTGCTCGCCGACGGGCACGGCACCGTGTGGGCGGTCGGCGACCGCGACTGCTCGCTCCAGCGCCGCCACCAGAAGGTGATCGAGGAGGCCCCGGCGCCAGGCCTGTCCGACGCGCTGCGCTCCGAGCTGCACCGCGCGGCGGTCGCGGCCGCCCGGGCGATCGGCTACCGGGGCGCCGGGACGGCCGAGTTCCTGCTCGGACCGGACGGCCGCTGCTGGTTCCTGGAGATGAACACCCGCCTCCAGGTGGAGCACCCCGTCACCGAATGCGTCACCGGTCTCGACCTGGTGGCCTGGCAGTTGCGGATCGCCGAGGGCGCCGCCCTGCCGCCGGAGCCGCCGGCCACCCGTGGCCACGCGATCGAGGCCCGGCTCTACGCGGAGGACGCCGAGCAGGACTGGCGGCCGCGCACCGGACGGCTGCACAGGCTCGAAGTGCCGGGAGTCAGCGTGGAGTTCGAGGTGTCACCGGCCGAGAGCGGCCTCCGCCTGGACTCCGGGGTGGACGGCGGGGCCGGCGGCGGTACCGAGATCGGCCCGCACTACGACCCGATGCTGGCCAAGCTCATCGCCTGGGCACCGACCCGGGACGAGGCGGCGCGGCTGCTCGCCGCCGCGCTGGACCGGGCCCGGATCCACGGGCCGGGCAGCAACCGCGCGCTGCTCACCGCCGCGCTTCGCCAACCCGCCTTCCTGGCGGGCGAGTTGCACACCGGCTTCCTGGCCGCCCACGACCTGACGGGCCACCGGCCCGACCAGGCCCTGGCCGCCCTGGTGGCCGCCCTGGCCGGCGCCGGTGCCGGCCCGTTCCCGCCGGGCTGGCGCAACCTCAGCTCGCAGCCGCAGCAGCGCCGGTACCGCTCGGAGGACGGCACCGAGCACCTGGTCCGCTTCCGGCTGGACCGCTCCGGCCTGCACGCCGAGGGCTTCGCCGACCTCGAACTCCTGTCCCGCACACCGGAGTCGGTGAGCCTGCGGATCGCCGGGGTCACGCGGAGCTGGCAGCTGGCCCGGTACGGGGACCAGCTGTACCTGGACGGGCCGACCGGCGCCGTCGCGCTCACCGAACTCCCCCTGCTGCCCGAGCCGGTGGCCACCCACGCCCCCGGCGCCCTGCTCGCCCCGATGCCCGGCACCGTCACCCGCACCGGCGCCGAGCCCGGTGAACGCGTCACCGCCGGGCAGCCGCTGCTCTGGCTGGAGGCGATGAAGATGGAGCACCGGATCAGCGCGCCCGCCGACGGCGTGCTGGCCGAACTCCGCGTCGCCGTCGGCCAGCAGGTCGAGCCCGGCACCCTGCTCGCCGTGGTCGAGAGCTGACCCACCCACCCGACTGTCCCCGCACGGAAGGACCACCCTCATGTCCGCGTCCGCACCGCTGCCCAGCACCGTCGAACCCGAGGAACACCAGGCCCTGCGCCGGGCGGTGGGCGACCTCGCCCGCAGCTTCGGCCCCGAGTACTTCCGCCGCAAGGCGCGGGCCGGCGAGCCGGTCGAGGAGCTCTGGGCGGCGGCGGGCAAGGCCGGCTACCTGGGCGTCAACCTGCCCGTCGAGTACGGCGGCGGGGGCGGCGGCATCGCCGAACTCGCCATCGTCCTTGAGGAGTTGGGTGCCGCCGGCGCCCCCTTGCTGATGATGATCGTCTCCCCGGCGATCTGCGGCACCGTGATAGCCCGCTACGGCACTCCGGAGCAGCGGGACCGCTGGCTGCCCGGCCTGGCCGACGGCACCCGGCTGATGGCCTTCGGGATCACCGAACCGGACGCCGGCTCCAACTCCCACCGGATCACCACCACCGCCCGCCGGGACGGCGGCGACTGGCTGCTGACCGGCCGCAAGGTCTTCATCTCCGGTGTGGACCAGGCGGACGCCGTGCTCTTCGTCGCCCGCACCGAGGACGCCCGGACGGGGCGGCTGAAGCCCGCGCTGTTCATCGTTCCGCGCGACACCCCAGGCTTCGAGTACCGGGCGATCCCGATGGAACTCGTCACCGCCGAGCGGCAGTTCCAGGTTTTCCTGGACGACGTCCGGCTGCCGGCCGACGCCCTGGTCGGCGCCGAGGACGCCGGACTCGACCAGCTCTTCGCCGGCCTCAACCCGGAGCGGGTGATGACCGCCGCCTTTGCCCTCGGCCTGGCCCGCCAGGCCCTGGACATCGCCACCGACTACGCCCGCACCCGCACCGTCTGGGACGCCCCGATCGGCGCCCACCAGGCCGTCGCCCACCCGCTGGCCCAGTGCGCGATCGAGATCGAACTGGCCCGCCTGATGACCTCCCGGGCCGCCCAGCTCTACGACCTCGGCCACCACCAGGCAGCCGGCGAGGCCGCCAACATGGCCAAGTACGCCGCCGCCGAAGCCGCCTGCCACACCGTCGACCAGGCCGTCCACACCCTCGGCGGCAACGGCCTCACCCAGGAGTACGGCCTCGCCTCCCTCCTCACCGCCACCCGCGTCGCCCGGATCGCCCCGGTCAGCCGCGAGATGATCCTCAACTACGTCTCCCAGCACACCCTGGGCCTCCCGCGCTCCTACTGATCCGCCGCCAGGGGTGCCCTCGGCCCGGCCGGAGGCACCCCTCAGCGGTCGTAGCGGTGCACCGTGGGCCACCCCGGGCAGGCCCTGCAGACGAACACGTAGAGCCCGCCGAGACCACCCAGCTCCATGCCGTGCCCGTCGTCCTCCGCATCCCCCTGTTCCCAGCCCGACCCCGGCCGGGTGCGCTCCTCCACCGGCAGCCAGCGCCCGCAGGACTCGCTCGACGAGACGGTCAGCAGGTGGTCGGTGGGCCGTCCGCAGCCGCAGACCGGCCAGTTGGGGCGCTGGTTCCAGCCCGGGTAGCCGCCGACCTTGCTCTGGCGGGTGGTGTAGGCGTCCCAGTAGTCGATGCCGTGGTCCACCAGCAGCCGGTCGCTCCAGGCCGCCACCCGGTCCAGCAGATCGTCGGGGAGGTCGTACCCGGGGTACTCGACGGCCTCGGTCGGGTGCACGACGCACGGCAGCGGGACGTACTCCTCGTCGTACTCGTGGGGCTCGGGTGCCGTCTCCAGCAACGGACCTGATGCCACCTCGGCCGCCACGCGCCAGTACAGCACCGGCACCGGGCACCACTGGTCCTGCTCGGAGTGGAGCAGCGGGCACCAGAGCACCTGGAGCAGATCGGCCCCGGCCGGGTACTCCAGCGCCGGGACGTCCCGGGCGTGCAGCTGGAGCACCGGCACCAGGGCGACCGGCTCGGGGCCGACCACGGCGCAGCCGCGCTCCGGGTTCTGGTGGTCCGGGGCGGCGCAGTGCGGCCACGGTTCGTCGGCCGGCCAGAGCAGGGGGCCGCCGAGCGAGCTGTCCGCGCGGTCGGGCCGGCCGGTGCCGGAGCGGGGGTAGAGCAGGGTGGTGGTGCGGGCGAGCGGGAGCAGCTCGGGAAGGTGTTCGGCCGGGTCCAGCGGCGGGGGCGGGACGGTGAAGCGCATCGGGGTCCTCTCGGGAATCGCGCGCAGCGTAGCGTCCTCGCAGGACACGGGGTCGAACAGGGGTCAGAGGGGGCGGATCATCACCTGGCGGGGCCAGCGGTCCAGCCCGTGGGCGGCCTCCTCGGCGCGGATGGCGCGCTGACCAGGGGTCAGGTCGGCGTCGGGGAGGGGGTGGAAGCCGCAGCGGGTGTAGTAGGGGGCGTTCCAGGGGACCTCGGTGAAGGTGGTGAGGGTGAGGGCGGGGAGGCCCTCGGTGGTGGCGCGGGCGGCGGCGTGCTCGATCAGGGCGCGGCCGAGGCCGCGGCGGGCGTGCGAGGGGTGAACGGAGACCTGTTCCACGTGCAGGTTGCCGTCCACGTGCTCGGCGAGCAGGTAGGCGACCGGCCGGTCGTCCTCGGGGTCGGTGGCGACCCAGGCCAGGCCGGCGGCCCGGTACCGTTCCAGCCGGTCGAGCGGGAACGGTTCGTCGGAGGCCACCTCGTCCATCCCGACGTCGGCGAAGAGACAGCCCGCGGCCACCTCGATCTCCTGGAGCAGGGGCAGTTCCTCGGGGCGGGCGTCTCTGATCGGCATGACCGCATTCTGGCTGGTGGGGCACCGTCAGGGCGAAGGCATTTGCCCGCCGCCGGGCCCTGCCCCGAAGATCGGACCGTGTCCGACACCACGCCCGACCTCGACGACTACGCCGCCCTGTGGACCACCGACCGCGACCACTGGCAGTTGGAGCGCGCCGGGAGCGGCTACCTCCCGCTCAGCAAGGGCGCGAACCCGTACTACCTGGTGACCTGTCACGAGGAGCTGGCGGAGCGGATCGTGGCCCGGATGCTGGCCGCCGGCGTCGAGGTGGTGGACCCGTGACCGGCCCGTTCAGCGCGTGGCGGGGTCGTCCCGCTCGCGCAGTTCGTGGATGACGTTGACGAAGGCGCGGATCCGGGCGTTCTCGGCGGCGGTCAGCCAGAGCAGGCCGTAGTCGATGGTCGGTGCGTCGCTGAAGGGGACGAAGACCACGCCCGGTCGGGTGTAGTAGGCCGCGCCGCGGGCCGCCACCACCGAGACGCCGCTGCCGACGCTGATGTGCGCCAGCACCTCCTGCCAGTACGTGATGGGTGCGCCGTGCGGGATCGGCCGCCCGGACGGGGTGCGTGTCGGGTAGTGGTGCTCCAGCCAGTGGTCCGGGATGTTCCCGGCCATCGGGAGCAGCACGGTGTCCGCGAGGTCCTCCAGGGAGATGCTCGCGCGCCCCGCGAAGGGGTGGGAGGCCGGGACCATCAGCGCCCGGGGCTCGGAGAAGACCAGCGGACCGACGGTGATGTCCGGCTCGCGGACCGGGAGTTCGGTGAGCTGGAGGTCGAGTTCGCCCGCGCGCAGCGGCCCGTACGGGTCCCCGAGCTGGGCCTCCCGGATCCGCACCTCGCAGTCCGGGTACCGGGAGCGGAACACCTCGGCGGCCCGGACCACCAGGTCGCCGCACCAGAGCGCGGAGTACCCGACGCCGAGCGTCCCGGTGATCCCGCGCGCCGCGACGATCGCCTGTGCCAGCCCGGCCCCGATCTGCTCGTAGGCCGGCCGCAGGTCGTCGCGCAGCCGCACGCCGAGCGCGGTGAGCCGGACGTCCCGGCTGGTCCGCTCGAACAGCGGGGCCCCGACCTGCCGTTCGAGCTTCTTGATGGTCTGGCTGATGCGTCCGGTGCTGACGCGCAGCCGCTCGGCGGTCCGGCCGAAGTGCAACTCCTCCGCCAGCGTCAGGAACGCCTCCAGCTCCATTCTCTCCAGCACTGCTCCCCCTCCGTCCGACGATCCGTCAGGGAACGCTAGCCGCTGGGCCTCCGGCCCCGTTGAGCGGGGCTAAACGGTCATGGCGGGGATCGTCGTTGATCGTCCCGGCCGCGACCCGACAGGCTGGGGACCGCCCCGCGGCGCCGCCGACTCCTCCGGCGCCGCGCACCCCCACCCACCCTTCCGGGAGCGCGCCCATGCGACTGACCGTGACCACCTTCGTCTCCCTCGACGGCGTCCTGCAGAGCCCCGGCGGGCCCCAGGAGGACCCCTCCGACGGGTTCGGGCTCGGCGGCTGGCTGGTTCCGTACGTCGACGAGGGCTTCGGCGGGATCGCCGGCCCCTGGTTCGACGACGCCGACGCCTTCCTGCTCGGCCGCCGGACCCACCAGCTGATGGCGGCGCACTGGCCGCTGGTCACCGACCCGGCCGACACCGCCGCGACCAAGCTCAACTCCCTGCCCAAGTACGTCCCGTCCACCACCGGGCAGGTCGCCGACTGGGCCGGGACCCAGGTCCTCACCGGTGATCTGGCGGCCGAGGTGACGGCCCTCAAGCAGCTGCCGGGCCGGGCCCTCCAGGTGCACGGCAGCGGGCGGCTGGTCCAGTCGCTGCTGGCCCACGACCTGGTGGACGAACTGCGGCTGCTCACCTTCCCCGTGGTGCTCGGCCGCGGCAAGCGCCTCTTCGAGCCCGGCACCGTCCCGGCCGCCTGGCGCCTCACCGACGTCCGCTCCACCCCCGCCGGGGTGATCGGCCACACCTACGCCTTCGCGGGCCGCCCCGCCGCCGGTGACATCGGCATCGACGCGGACGGCCGCGAAGAACTCCTCTCCGTCTCCTCCTGAAAGGCCCCACCGCACCGTGCGCACTCTCACCGCAGGCTTCTTCGTCTCCCTGGACGGCGTCGTGGAAGCCCCCTACACCTGGCACTTCCCCTACCTGAGCGACCAGGTCACCGAGGCCGTCATGGGGATGACGGCCAAGGCCGACGCCATGCTCTTCGGCCGCCACACCTACCAGGAGTTCGCCTCCCACTGGACCGCCCAGCCGGACGACGACCCACTGGCCTCGCACCTCAACTCCATCGCCAAGTACGTCGCTTCGACCACCCTGGAGAAGGCCGACTGGCAGAACACCACCTTGCTGGGCCCCGAGGGCCTGGCCGGGCGGATCACCGAGCTGAAGCAGCGGACCGGCGGCGACATCGCGGTCTCGGGCAGTGCCACCCTGGTGCGCTGGCTGCTCGCCAACGAACTGCTGGACGAACTCACCCTGCTGGTCCACCCGGTGGTGCTCGGCACCGGGGCCCGCCTCTTCGAGGGCACCCTGCCGCGCCGGGCCCTGACCCTGGCCCGCTCGGCCACCCTCGACAACGGCACCCTCCACCTCACCTACCGCACCGCCTGAGCCGCGGGTCAGGCCCTCACCGGCTCCAGGCGCAGCGTCCGGCTCCGCCACGGCACCGGCTCAGCCGGGCCGAACCAGAGCCGGACGTCCTCGCCGGTGCGCACGGGCAGGCGGGGGAAGTCGTTCTCCGCGTGCTCGGTGCGGTGCAGGGCGTGGCCCGGCCCCAAGTGCCGTTCGGCGTAGGCGTCGAAGGCGGCCGCGTCGGTGGGGTGGCAGACGGTCGCGAGCACCTCACCGGCGCCCGGCGCGGGTGCGAAGCCGGGGCCGCTCAGCAGCAGCACGTCGTCGCTGTCGAGCATCGTGGCGTTGGCCTCCTCACGGTGCTCCTGCCAGACCGGGCCGGTGTAGAAGGCCTCCAGCGCGCGCCGACGGTGCGCCATGTCGGGGAACGCGCGCATCCAGACGAAGCGGTCCGGGTCGTCCAGGTCGCGGAAGCGCCCGCCGACGGCGATGCCCACCGCCTGCTGACCGGTCACGAACTCGCGCTCGAACAGCTCGATCAGCGCCTCCCGGGCGCCGGGGTGCAGGGTGTACTGCCGGAGTTCGACGATGCTCACGCCTCGGCCCGCCCGGTGCGGGTGAAGTCCATGGTCCAGTTGGGCTCCCAGGTGCGACCGTCGTCCGTGGAGAACTCCTGCTCCCAGCGGGCCTCGTCCGGGCCGAGCCGGTGCCAGGCGAAGTGGACGCGGATCGGACGGCCGTCGTGGGCGTCCTCGCCGTGGAAGTCGCTGCGGGCACCGGTGAAACCGCCGACCACCGGCGGGTCCAACCGGCCCGTGCGGCCGTCGGACCAGAAGATCGACCACCGTCCGGCCTCCCGGTCGAACAGCCGCAGGGTCACGCCCTGCCGGCCGAGGGTGGGGAAGGTGATCTCCTCGATGTTGCCGGCGCCGTCGAACAGCGGCCGGACCACCGCGTGTCCGGGGAACTCCTCCCAGGTGCCGGAGGCCGGGTCGAGGGGTGCGGTGAGACGGCGGTTGGCCACGTCCCAGGAGCCGTGCAGGAAGTCGAAGTCGTCCATGCGCCGCAGGTTAGGGCCGGTCCGCTGACATCCTCTGTCAGTGGAGGGGCGGAGACTGTGCGGCATGCGTGCGAGCCGCCTGGTGACCCTCCTGCTCCTGCTCCAGAACCGGGGCCGGATGACGGCCCGTCAGCTGGCCGAGGAGCTGGAGGTCTCCGTCCGCACGGTCTACCGGGACGTCGAGGCGCTCGGCGCCGCCGGCATCCCGCTGTACGGTGCGGCCGGGCACGCGGGCGGCTACCGACTGGTCGACGGTTACCGCACCAGGCTCACCGGACTGACCGCGGACGAGGCGCAGGCCGCGTTCCTCACCGCGCTCCCCGGCGCCGCCGCCGAACTCGGCCTCGGCGAGGCGCTCGCCACCGCCGAGCTCAAGCTGCGCGCCGCCCTCCCGGCCGAGCTGCACGCGTACGCCGAGCGGGTCAGGGAGCGCTTCCTGCTCGACGCCCCCGGCTGGTACCGCGACGCCGACGACACGCCCCACCTGGTCGCGGTCGCCGCCGCGGTGTGGGCACGGCGGGCGGTGCTGCTGCGGTACCGGCGCTGGCGGGCTCCGGAGGAGATCGAGCGGCGGGTTGAGCCGTACGGGCTGGTCCTCAAGGCCGGCCGCTGGTACCTGGTGGCCGGCGGGCCCTCCGGGATCCGCACCTACCGGGTCGACCAGGTCCTCGACCTGCGGCCGCTGGAGGAGTTCACCGTCCCGGACGGGTTCGACCTGGCCGGGTACTGGCGCGGCTACCTGGCCGACTTCCGGGCGCGGCTGCACACCGGGGAGGCCCTGGTGCGGCTCACCCAGCAGGGCGCCCGCCGGCTCGGCGTGCCGTCCTCGGGCGACGGCTGGACGGAGGCCCGGGTGCCCATCGAGTCGATCGACCGCGCCCACGGGGAGTTCCTCCGGCTGGGCACCGACGTCGAGGTCCTGGCACCGGCCGAGCTCCGGGACCGCATCGCCGGGACGGTGCGCACCCTGACCACCCGTTACGGGGGCTGACCAGGCAGGGAGTGGACGGGCGGGCGCGGGATTAATGCGGTGCGCGGGGCGCGGTCAGCCCCTACGGTGTGCGCCATGACCGCCAGCGCCGCCTCCGCCCACCCGTATCCGCCGCTCAACCTGCGGGTGACCACGCCCCGCCTCGAACTCCGGGGAGCCACCGACGAGTTGCTGGAGCAGCTGCTCCCGGTGGTCCGCGCCGGCGTCGCCGACGAGCCGCCGTACCCCTTCGACGACCCGATGTCCCTCTACCTGGACGGACCGGACCGCGAGTGGGCCTGGATGCGGGGCATCTGGAACGGCCGCGCCCAGGTCAACGAGAACTTCTGGCGGCTGTACTTCGTGGTCGTCGTCGACGGCGAGGCCGTCGGCATGCAGGACGTGTTCGGAACCGACTTCGCCACCTTCGGCACGGTCGGCACCTTCTCCTGGCTGGGCCCGCAGGCCCGGGGCAAGGGCCTCGGCAAGGAGATGCGCCAGGCCGTCCTGCACCTCGCCTTCGAAGGCCTCGGCGCCCAGGAGGCCACCAGCGAGGCCTTCTTCGACAACCTCGCCTCCAACCACGTCTCCGAGGCCCTCGGCTACACGCCCAACGGCACCGGCTGGGCCACCCGCCTCCTCGAACCGGCCGCCCTCCACCGCTGGCGCCTCACCCGCGACCGGTGGACCGCCCACCGCCGCCCCGACATCACCCTCGCGGGCGTCGAAGCCTGCCTCCCCGTCCTCGGCATCACCTCCTGACTTCCGTTTCCGGAACGGGAGTTCTCCTTCAGGAGGTTCAGCGATCTCCGTCTGGACCGCCACCGACCCGCTGGGTCACGATGAGCGGCATGACGGGGAACGGCTCGACACCACCGCCCGACGATCCACCGGGTGCCCCGCCGCCGGCCGGCCCGAACTGGGCCGCCGTCGGCGCACTCGCGGCTGCGGCGGCGGCCGTGGTGGCCCTGGTGGCCTACCTACTGCCACCCGCCCCGTCACCGCTGGCTCCTCCGGTCCCGGTCGTCGGCAGTCCCACCCCGGCACCGGACCGACCCTCGCCCTCCCAGCCGGATCCGCCCTCCCCGACCGAGTCGCCGTCGCCGACCGAGCCGTCGTCGTCGAGCCCGACACCGTCGCCGCCCGGCCAGCGCCCGACGCCGAGTCCGTCCCGGACTGCCACCACGCCGCCACCACCCACGCGCACACCCCCGCACACACCCGCGCCGATCACCCCGGTACCGGAGCCGCCGCTGCCGACGCTCCGGGCCGGTGGCTGCGACGAGGGAGAGGCCGCCCTGGCCCGGTTCCGGAAGAACGCCGGGACGACGCGCAACAGCCAGGCCGCCGCCGCCCTCCAGGCCCGGGACGATCTGATGGCGGCTCAATTCAGCGCCGACCGGAGCGACATCTCCTCGGCCCTGCGACAGCTGGCCTCCGACTTCTCAGCGCTGCGCTCCCGGCTGATCGGCGAGATCATGGACGACCCCAACGAAGTGCACGCCTGGATAGACTCGGACACCAAGGACTTCAGAGCATTCTGCAGTTGACGCTCCGACCGACACCGGAGCCGGAGCCGGTCGGGAGGTCGAGCACATGCCGGACGAGCTGGACGAGCTGTGCGCGCGGGTGCTGGCGGAGCACGGCTGTGCCTCGGTCTCGGTGGCCGTGGCCGAAGGCGACGAGGTGGTCCTCGCCCGGGCGTACGGCTTCGCGGACGTGGCCTCGCGCCGCCCCGCCACCCCGGGCACGGTGTACGGACTGGCGTCCGTCACCAAGGCGTTCACCGCCACGGCCGTCTGCCTGGCCGCCGACGAGGGCCTGCTCGACCTCGACGCCCCGGCCTCCGGGGCCTACGGACCGACCGGGCCCACCCCGCGTCAACTCCTGCTCCACCGTGGTGGTTTCCCCGCGTTCTACACCTTCCACTACGGCGCCGGACCGCTCCCGATCGAGATCGAGCGCTACCGCGCCCCGCTCCGCGAGCCCGGCACCGCCTTCGAGTACTCCAACACCGGCTACCAGGACCTCGGCCGACTCCTCGAATCCGCGACCGGCCGGCCCCTCGGCGACCACCTGCGCGAGCGGGTCGCCGCGCCCCTGGGCCTGAGCGACTTCGCCTTCGGCGCCGCGTACACCGGCCCCGGCCCCGTCGCCACCCGCTACTCCGCCGGCGGCCACGCCTACCCCACCTGCCGCACCGGCCATCCCGCCGCGACGGCCGGCTGGGCCACCGCCGCCGACGTCGCCCTCTTCGCCCGCACCGCCTCACGCCTGCTCAAGCCCTCGACCCTCGCGGCGATGAACGAGGCCCCCGCCATCAACGAGCACACCGGCTACGGCTACGGCCGCCTCGTCTCGCACGGCCCCGGCCCGGTGGTGCACAGCCACGGCGGGGGCATGGGCGGCATCGCCGCGATGATGATCGACGTTCCCGAACGCGAACTCTCGCTCGCCGTCCTGACCAACTCCACCGACAAGGCGGCCCGCGACGCCGTCGTCCGCCACCTCGCCGGGGCCCTGCTCCCCGGTTTCCGTCCCACTCAGCTCGACACCGCCGCCGAGACCCCCCGTACCGTCACGCTTCCCCAGGGCACCTGGTCCGGCGAGATCACCACCCCCGAGGGCGGGCTCCCCCTCCGCCTCCGCCTCCTGAGCCCGACCCGGCTGGAAGTCCAGCTGGCCGACGCCCCGCCGGTGACCACCGCGGCCGCCGCCTCCGACCGCTGGGACCTGCGCGCCACCGCAGCCCTCCAACTCCCCACCCGGGACGCCCGCCTGAACAGCCCCCACCTCGGCCTTGAACTCCGCCTCCGCGAGGACACCCTCACCGGCCGGGCAATCGCCTACAAGCCCGGCGACCAGGAGGGCTTCCTCGGCTCCTACCTCCCCCACCCATGCACCCTGCGCTGACCCGTCCCGCCCGGGCTACGGGCTACGGGCTACGGGCTACGGGCCCGCCGGCCGTCGCACCCAGCGCAGCACCAGGACGCTCGCCAGTGCGGCCAACGCACACCAGGTGGAGACGAAGGCGGTCCGCCACAGCACCGCGCAGAGGACAGCGGCCGCCCCGACCCACCAGCCCAGCCGCCGGAGCTCCGGCACCGGGTTGAGCAGCAGCGGGCCCAGGGTGGCCACGAGGTAGGCCGCGAGGAGCAGCGGGGCGAACCGGATGCCGACCGCGTACTCCAGGGTGTGGCCGTCCACCGTCGCCGTGACGGGGCCCGCCAGCACCGCCGCCGTCAACGGGACGGCGGTGGCCAGGCCGAGCACCACGAAGCCGAGCAGCCGGCGAGGGCGGCCGGCGGCGCGCCAGGCGCCGACCGGGACCAGCACGGCGAGCAGCGGCATGGCGATCAGCGCCCATCCGACCCGGGCGAGCCCGGCGGCACCGCTGCCGACCCGGCCCTCCTCACCGAACCACACCACCGCCTCCAGGAGTTGGTGCAGACCGAGGACCAGCGGCAGCGCCGCCAGGGGCAGTTGCCGGCGGTGCCGCACCTGGCTCAGACACACCACCCCGAGACCGGAGACGGCCGCGCCGATCAGCAGGTCCGCCTGCGCGCTCCAGCACATCGCCGCGTCCCCGCCTACCCGGACACACTCGGTCCGGCCGGTCGGTCCCGGGAAGGGTCCGGGGCGGGGCTGGTCGGGGGCACGGTGCTGCTCCGTTCGGTCGCCGAGGAAAGCGGTCTGCGCGCCCGACTATCCGTCAGCACGGCCGCCCGCGGGCCCGACGACGTCGCCCGACGCCGCCGAATCACCCGGCCGGACCACGCACCTCGCCCCGCTCCCACCGGACGCGGCGCAGCCCGAGCTCGTCCAGCAGGTACGCCGCGTCGCTCCCCCGGGCCCCACCCGCCTCCGCGATCGCTTCCACCTCGCCCAGCAGGCGCTCGCGCTCACCGGCGGGCAGCTGCCCCAGCCAGTGCACGATGCGCGGGAACTCCATGTCCAGGTTGGCGAAGTCGAGCGAGACCAGGAGCGCGCGACGCACGTTCTCGTACGTCGCCGGCACCGCGCCCTCGCGGGCGTCGTGCCCGCTCCCCCTGCTCATCACGGAACGCACTCTACGTCGCGGGGACGGACCCTCACCGGGCGAGGGGCGTGCCGGAGCACGGGAGAAACCCGTTGCCCCGGAGCGGAACGACCAGCTAGGTTCGCCCGGCCGCCCGCACCGGTGCAGGTCGGCACCGTTCACGAGGAGGTGTGGAGCACATGCGCAGGAGTGCCCAGGAGTCGAGCCCACGTACTGACCCTTGCCACCTCCTCACGACGGAGACACCTTGTCCCTCCGCATCACCCCGCTGACCGACCCCGCTCCCGGACCGCACGGCCAGCGTCTCGCCTGGCTGGCCTCGGACGCCGGCTCCGTCCCGGTCGGGACGGCCTTCCTGCGCCTGCTCGACGGCGGACAGGCGCACCTGGCCGAGCTCGACCTCCGCGTTCACCCCGCGGAGCGCCGCAAGGGCATCGGCTCCCGGCTCCTCGACGGCGCCGTGGCCACCGCCCGGGACGAGGGCCGACGCCGCGTCGTCGCACGGGCGGAAGCCGGATCGCCCGGCGACCACTTCCTGGCGGCGCGCGGATTCCGCACGGTCCTCACCTTCCGCTACACCCGCCTCGCGCTGGCCGAGGTGGACCCCGCCGTCCTGGCCGGGATCGTCGAACGTCCGCATCCCGGCTACCGGCTGACGTCATGGCGGGGAACCGTCCCCGACGACCTCGCCGAGACCTTCGCCGCGTCCCGCCGCGCCATGGACGACATGCCCATGGACGAGGCCGACCACTCCCCCGTGACCTGGGACGTGGACCGCGTGCGGGCCGCCGCGAAGGCCGTCGAACAGCGCGGCGACCACCTGCACACCGTCGTCGCCGTCGACACCACCGACGGCTCGATCGCCGGGTTCACCGAACTCGTCGTCCCCGGCAACGGCTCGGGCGACGCCCAGCACTACGGCACCGGCGTGCTGCCCGAGCACCGCGGACACGGGCTCGCCCGGTGGATGAAGGCCGAGTCGATCCGCAAGGCCCGCGAGGACCACCCGGACCTCGGTGGCCTCCTGACGGACACCGCCGACGGCAACGCGCCCATGCGACGGATCAACGACGCTCTCGGCTACGTACCCACGCACACGGAGCACCAGCGCCAGCTCGACCTCTGACGGGGACCGGACGGGCCGGACGGGGCGTCACCCCGTCCGGCCCGTCCGCTCACTTGGGCTCGCCGTCCGCCAACACCAGGCCGCGGAAGCGGCGTAGCGAGCGGGCCGCCAGCGGGTCGGTGAGCGGGCGCAGGACGGCCGAGGCCGGACCGGCGGCGGGGAGGCGGAAGGCGCCGAGGAAGGCGAAGCGGGTGCTGGTGGCGGACTCGGGGTGGGCGGCCATGCCGCCGAGCAGGAAGCGACTGCGCATCAGGCACCAGCCGGGCGTCAGTTCGAGGTCGAAGCGCGCGCGCAGGCGGGTGTGGCCGGTGACCAGGAGGGCGGCGCGGGCGGCGCCCTGAGGGGGCGTCAGGCGGGCCGTGCGGATGTCCGGGAGCCACTGCGGCATGGTGCGCTCCAGGTCGGCCGCGACCGACCAGACCGTCTCGAACGGAGCGTCGATCACCGTCTCGCGGACCGCAGCGCCCGGAGTGGTGGCCGCGACCACCCGCAGGCGCCGGACCGGGTCGAAGTCGGCCACCGGCCAGGGGGTTCCGTTCACTGCTGCCACGCCCTTCGGAAGCTGATCCGGGCCCGGGAGAGCCGGGACTTGACGGTGCCGGCCGCCACGCCCAGCAGGTCGGCGGTGGAGCGCTCGTCCAGGCCCTCCAGGTCGCGGAGCACCAGGACGGCGCGGTGCTCGGGCGTAAGCCGGGCGAGCACGTCCTCGATGTCGGTGGCGAGCTGCGGGTCGCCGGGGCGCGGGAGTTCGGAGAGGTCGGCCGGTACGCAGCGCGCCGTCCGCCGCACGTGGCGCACCGCCTCGCGGACGGCGATCGCCCGGACCCAGCCGAACAGGGCCGCGGGCTCCTTGAGTTGGCGCAGCTTGCGGAAGACGGCGATCAGCGCCTCCTGGGTCGCGTCCGGTCCGTCGTCGAGGGCGATCGGGCCGCACAGGCGCCGCACGTACGGCGCGACCAGCTCCAGCAGCTCGCTCACCGCCAGCTGATCGCCGCGCTGCGCGGCGCGGACCAGTTCGGCGAGACCTGCTGCCTCGCCCGGGGTTTCGGGACCATCCACATCCGACTCAGAGGCGGCCTGCGGCACGGACGTTCCACCCCTCCCGTGTGACCCTCGCCACAGGAACCTCCGTCTCCCCCGCGCGCTCCCTCCGGGTCGACGAACCGTCACCACCCTGAAGGAGCACCCTCGATGGACACCCGCACCCGCACCCGCACCAACCCCCGCACCGCCGCCCGCGCCGTGGCCGCCGTCCTCGCCGCCGACGCCGCGATCCACCTCTACTGGACCACCGGCCTCACCTGGCCCGCCCCCGACCGCGCCACCCTCTCCCACCTCGTCCTCAACGCCGACGTCCCCTTCACCCCGCGCGTCCTGCTCCCCCTCGCCACCGTCCTCCTCTGCGCCGCCACCCTCCTCCTCACCCGCACCGGCCACCTCCCCGCCCTCGCCCGCCGCCTCCCCACCCCGCTCCTCCACCTGGCCCCGTACGCCGTCGCCACCGGCCTCCTCCTCCGCGCCCTGGCCGGCCTCGTCTGGATCACCGGTCTCGGCAGCTCCCCCGCCGACACCTTCTACTGGCTCAACCTCGCCCTCTACACCCCCCTCTGCCTCCTCTGCGCCGCCGCCACCTGGACGGTCGCCCGCAGCCGGACCTGACGACCGGGCCGCATACTGCGACCGAGGACGGACCGAGCGCACCGGAGTGATCCCCCGTGACCGAGCACACCGCCACCCCGGACCGGACCGTGGGCGTCGACCTCGCGACCGCCGACGCGTTGATCGCCGCCCTCGTGGCCCGGTCCGCCGCGCTCGGCCGGACGCTGCCGCCGAGGACCGAAGAGCAGCTGCGCCTCGCCCCCGTCGAGGGCTGGCTCCACCTGCCGGGCCCCCTGGATGACCTCGCCCCACCCGCCCGGCCTGGGCTTTCCGGCAGCCTGGCGTAGGGTTCCGGTACGGAATCCGCTCCTCCGAAGGGACCCTCAGCATGGCGACCGCGCCCACCAACGGACCCACCGTCAGCTCCGGGGCGGCGGGGATCGGGCGGTTCGGGTGGGGGACGGCGGCGGTCGGGCGGCCCGGGTACATCAACCTGGGGCGGGAGGCCGACCTGCCGGCCGGGCGGAGCGTGGAGGCGCTGCGGGAGCGGACGCACGGGCTGCTGGACACGGCCTTCGCGGCGGGCGTGCGGTACCTCGACACGGCACGGTCGTACGGACTGGCGGAGCAGTTCCTCGGGGAGTGGCTGGCGGCGCGGCCGGAGGCGGCGGCCGAGGTCACGGTGGGGAGCAAGTGGGGGTACACCTACACCGCGGACTGGCGGACCTCCGGGGTGCCGGTGCACGAGGTGAAGGAGCACTCGCCCGAGGTGTTCGACCGTCAGGTCGCCGAGAGCCGGGCGGTGCTGGGCAGGCACCTCGACGTCTACCTGATCCACTCCGTCACCCCGGACAGCCCCGCGCTCAGCGACACCGCCCTGCACGGGAAGCTGGCGGCGCTGGCCGCCGAGGGCGTCCGGATCGGCCTCTCCACCAGCGGCCCCGCCCAGGCGGCGACCGTCCGGGCAGCGGCCGAGGTGACGGTGGCGGGGCAGCCGCTGTTCTCCGCCGTGCAGTCCACCTGGAACGTGCTGGAGCCCTCCGCCGGCCCCGCCCTCCAGGAGGCCCACGCCGCCGGCTGGCTGGTCGTGGTCAAGGAGGGCATGGCCAACGGCCGCCTCGCCGACCGCAACGCCACCGGCCCCGACACCGCCGCACTGCGCGCCCTCGCCGAACGGACCGGCCACCCCACCGACGCCCTCGCCCTCGCGGCCGTCGCCGCCCAGCCCTGGGCCGACCTCGTGCTCTCCGGCGCGGCCACCACCGACCAGCTCGCCTCCAACCTCACCGCCGCCGAGCTCCCCCTCTCCCCCGACCAGCTCGCCACCCTCGCCCCGCTCGCCGAACCCGCCGAGCAGTACTGGCGCACCCGCGCCGCCCTCCCCTGGTCCTGATCCGCGGCCACCCCTCTGCTACGGTCGGACGGCCGGCCGCGGGACTCCGGTGCGACTTCCGGAAACTACCTCTGAAGCAGTGATTCGCAGTTCGCGCCCCCATTCCCCGGCCGGCCCCTGACCCGGAGCACCAGCGACGAGGACGAGCCACCGTGGAGACGTACGGCGACCTGGTAGCCGCCGATGACGTGCTGCTCTTCGTCAACGCCGCGATCACCGCGACCGGCCGGCGCGAGTTCCACTCCGACCAGGCCGAGCAGCAGCTCTCGCTGGCCTTCCTGCACGAGTACATGCTCGTCAACTACCGTGGCCCGTACGCCGCTTCGCTGGCGCTCGACATCAACGACCACAACGCCGCGCTGATCGTGCGCCACCTGCTGGAGACCGCGAAGGAGGCCACCGAGGAGCAGCGTCGTACCGAGGGGCGGCTGATCGCGCGGCGGCTGGCGCTGCTGCCGCCGCAGCGGGTCTACCGGCTGATCGGCGAGCTGCGGCGGGCCAAGGTGAACAACCGCCGTACCCGGGCGATCCTGCGCGACTGGCTGGCCGCCCGGCCGGACCAGACGCTGGACGCGGTGAAGTACCGGGGCGGGCTGAAGCTGGCGCTGCGTCATCTGCACCTGCGCCCGGCCGAGGCGGAGACCGGGGACTTCCTGTTTACCAAGGCGGCCAAGGGCGCCGGGAAGTACCGGGCACCGCTGCTGAGCGCCTGGACCCGCGCGCACTACGAGCAGCCCGCGCTCTACGAGTTGCCGTACACCGTGGCGGAGGGCTTCGCCGCCAAGCACGGCATCCCGCGCGAGGTCTTCCTGCGGAAGATCGAGCCCCGGATGACCGCACTGGAGCGGCTGCGCCTCCAGGAGTCGGCACGCACCGCGGGCGCGTCGGAGGTGAACGCCGCCGACCTGTCCCGGATGTCACTGAACCGCCTGGCGGTGTACGCGCTGGGCCTGTCCGCCGCCGACCGGATCGCCCGCCGGGGCGAGCTGACCGGCGCCCTGCGCGCCGCCGCGCGCCGCACCGCCGGTGCGCAGGCCGGGAGTTGGGGGAAGGTCGCGGCGGTACTGGACGACAGCTTCTCCTCCTACGGCTCCGGGCAGCAGCGCCGCCGTCCGCTGGCCGCCGCGCTGGCCTGCCACTTCCTGCTGGAGGCGCTGGCTGGCGAGGGCGGCTACACCGCCTTCTGGACCTCCGGCCGCACCGACGCGCTGCTGCTCCACCCGCTCGGGCCGACGCCGCTCGGACGACGGATCGTGGACGCCCTGGACACCGCCCCCGACCGGCTGCTGATCGTCTCGGACGGGTGGGACAACTCCCCGCCGGGGATGGCCGCCGAGGTGCTGCGGGTCTGGCGCACCCGGCTGGACCCCGACCACCGCACCAGCGTCGTCCACCTCAACCCGGTGTTCGACGCCGAGAGCTTCGACGTGCGCCGGCTGGCGCCGACCGTCCCCACCGCCGGGCTGCGCGACGCGGCGGACCTGACCACGCTGGCGGAGTTCGCTCGGTTCGCCGAAGGCCGTACCGGCATCGGCGAGTTGACCGCCCACCTGGCACTGCGCACCGAGCAGTTCCTCGACCCCGGGCAGGCCCGATGAAGACCGAGCCGTTCACCCTCGACCTGGAGGGACTGACCACCCGACCGGCGCAGGTCTGGGGCGGGGTCCGGTTGGTCCCGCTGGTGCGCGAGGTGCCGATCACCGACCTGCGGCTGCGCCAGGAACTGTACGGCGAGGAGGACGGCTGCGGCTGCGGCTGCGGCCGTGGCACGGTGGAGTGCGACAAGGGCCTGTACACCTCCTACCTGCCGCACGGCTTCGTCGCCGACTGGACCCGGGACGGCACCCCGGCCGCCGCCTACGGCACCCAACTCGGGGGCTCCGCACCGGAGTCGGTCCCGCTGGAGCGCCGGCCGGGACGGCTCGCCAAGCGGGCCGACCGGACCCGGCTGCGCTTCCTGCCGCTGCACCTCGCGCTGGAGGGGTACCTCGCCCTGCACTTCGGCGGCCCCACCTTCGCCTGGCAGCAGTGGTCGGAGCGGGCGCTGCGGCACGGCCTGTCGCCGCGCGAGGAGGCGAGCTACAGCGGGGCGCACGTCAGCGGACTCGCCGACGCCCTGCGGGCGTTCGAGCTGCACCCCGGCCAGTGCGGCGTACTGCTGTACGTGGCGGACGCGCTCGCCGCCGCCTTCGTGGTCCCGCATCCGGAGGACTACCGGGCCCTGCACCGCAGCCTGCTGCTGGACCTCTACGGCGAGCTGGTCTACCACTACGCGCTGCTCTCCGCCCCGGTCCCGGACTTCCGGGCCGACCTCGGCCGCTCCTCCGTCCGCTCCCTCGCCGAGCTGCGTGCGGCGGTGGACCGACAGGAGCGTACCTGGGCCGGGTTCCACGACGCCACCATGGCGGACGGGCTGCTCGGTGCGGCCTACCGGAGCCGGACGGTGCGCCGGATGGACCGCTTCACCCTCTCCCGCTTCCTGCCCGAGTTCCGCCCCCGGCAGGAGAACCACATCGGCGAGGCGATCACCGACGAGCAGGGCCGGATCGCCTACCTCAAGACCTTCCGCCTCTCCGAGAGCCAGACCCGGCGCGGCCATCTGCTGGACACCCTGGCCGCCCACGACTGGCACCTGCCGCAGACCGCCGGCAGCCTCGGCCTGACCGAGCACCAGCTCGGCCTGCGCCTGGAGTCGGCCGGCTTCGGGGCCCTGCTCCAGCAGCACGTCCTCGACCGGTACCGCAGCCAGGCCCGCGCCGAGAGCCGCTGAATCCACTGGCGCGCCGCGCCCCGGAGGAGCTACGCTCCCCCACGATGATCACTCACTCCCTCTCCGGATGGGGGGTCTCGTCCACGTTCGGTGAGTGCTGATGGCCACTCACCCCGTGCGCGAGGACTCCTACCTCTCCCGCTGGCTGCGCGTGCGCGAGTACGCCGTGCCGCCCGTCATGATCGAGCGCTCCACCGCCCGCCGCACCGTCGGCGACTGGGCGGGCGCCTGTGCCGCCTCCCGTGTGGACGTGGACTTCGATCTGCCCACCGTGAACCGTGCGCTCGGCCACGAGTTCACCGGTCAACTCCGTTCGGACCTGCGCCACTTGGCGCCCGACCTGCTCCGCTGGCACCTGCCGCGGACCGCCCCCGACGGCCTGCTGCGCGGCGGGCTGACGATCTCCCTGGCCCGCTACCGTCTGCCCGGACGTCCGGGCCCGGTCCACCTGGTCGCCCGTACCCCGCCCAGCTGGGCGGACGGCGGCCAGCGCTTCGCGCTCGCCCTCTGGACGTCCGACGGCGACGTCACCGCCTCCGACCGGCGCCACCACCACCCGCACCGGTGCCCCGATCCGCGCTTCCGGCTCGACCTGCACCGGCACCTCTGGGACGCGCGCCGGGCCGGCGAGCTCCGGGAGCGGGCCGGATCGGTGCAACAGGCCCGTGTACCAAGTGAGTTGGAACCATCCTACGCCGTGGACCGCTGGTGTGCCGAGGCGGCACTGCTCCGGGAGGCCGAGGGCCGGCCGGAGCTGGCGGTGGTGGTCCGGCTCGACACGAGACGCCGTCTGCTGCTGGAGCCGGGAGCCCGGCTCACCTCGGCCGGCCTCGACGAACTCCCGGACGGTGTCGCGATGTTGACGGTTCGGGAAGCGGCCGGTCTGTCTGTGCTGCCCGACGCCGCCACCTGGACCGCGCCCGATCTGGAACTGCTGCGCAGCGGGGCGATCCGCCCGGAGCGGCTGCACCCCCTGGTCGCAGCGGCCTTGGCGCCGGGCCACCCCGCCCCGCCGCGTGTCCGCCCGGACGGGTCCTCGGCACCGGCCCTGGTGGACTGCCAGGGAGCCCGGCACCGGATCGCCCTGGTGGACGGCACCCTCAGCCCGCTCGACCACGACCCCGCCGAGCTCCACCGGGAGCAGCTGCTCAGCGCGCTCGGCGGCACCCCGATGCCGTGCCTGCGCACCATCGAGCAGGCCCACCGCCACCCGGAGGAGCTGACGGGCGTCCGCGAACGCCTCGCCCACGGCGACAGCGCCGGTGCGCTGGCCGTGGTCGAATCGCTGCTCGGCCCCGCCGCCCTGCTCCCCGAGGGCCCGCTCCGCTCGGCGTTGGAGGCGGCGGCCGAACGGCGCGTCACCCACGGCCTCTACCGGGCAGGCCTGTTGGGCCTGGTCCGGGTGGCACCCGCGCGGCCCCGGCCGCCGAGGCCCCGGATCAGGTTCGTGTCAGCGGTGCCCCGGACCAGGCCCCGGCTCGCGACGTACCGCCGCTGAACCCTGCCGATCTCCGCTTCCGGCCCCCCGGCACCGGCCGGCCGTCGCCACCCCCTGCCCTCATCTCCTCCTCTCCCCAAGGTGATCCGCCATGAACGAGCACGCCCCGATGCCCCAACTCGACGTCGCCGAGCAGCTGTTGACCCTGCTCGGGACCACCACCACCGAACCGCGCACCGATCCCCAACTGGAGGCCCTGACCCTTGCCGTCGCCGCCGACCTGCCCGTCCTGCTCTGGGGCGAACCGGGCATCGGCAAGACCGCCGCGCTGACCCAGCTCGCCGAGACCCTCGACCTGCCGCTGACCACCGTGATCGCCAGCGTCCACGAGCCCTCCGACTTCTCCGGCCTACCGGTGCTCGGTGACGACCCCGCCGTCCAGGGCGTGCCGATGGCCCCGCCGGACTGGGCGGTCCGGCTGGTCCGGGAGGGCCGCGGGCTGCTGTTCCTGGACGAGCTCTCCACCGCCCCGCCGGCCGTCCAGGCCGCGCTGCTCCGACTGGTGCTCGAACGCCGGGTCGGTGCCCCCCGACTCCCGCCGGGGGTACGGATCGTGGCCGCCGCCAACCCCCGCGGCTCGGCGGCCGACGGCTGGGAGCTGAGTGCGCCGCTGGCCAACCGCTTCGTCCACCTCCAGTGGACGCACGACCACGAGGTGGTGGTGCGCGGCTTCGGCGGCACCTGGCCGCGCGCCGTGCTGCCGGTGCTCGACCCGGACGGGCTGCCGGAGGCGGTCGCCTTCGCCCGTCGGGCGGTCTGCACCCTGCTGACCGCCCGGCCGGAGCTGGTGCACCGGCTGCCCGAGGGCGAGAGCCGCCGGGGCGGGGCCTGGCCCTCGCCGCGCAGCTGGGAGATGACGCTCCGTCTGATGGCCTTCGCCACCGCCGCCGGGGCCACCCGCGAGGTGCTCTCCATGCTGGTGCGCGGCACCGTCGGGGACGGGCCGGGGCTGGAGCTGCTCGCGAGCACCGAGCGGATGGACCTGCCCGACCCCGAGCTGCTGCTCGCCGACCCGGCGGCGGCCGAGCTGCCCCGGCGGGGCGACCTCCGGCAGGCCGTGCTGGACGGTGTGGTGGCGGCGGTGCGCAACCGGCCGACCCAGCCGCGCTGGGACGCGGCCTGGCAGCTGCTGGCGCTGGCCCTGGAGACCGGCGCGCCCGATCTGGTGGTGGTCCCGGCGAACACCCTGGCCGCGCTCCGCCGGGACGGCTGGACCGTCCCGGACACCGTCGAGCGGCTGGCCGGGACGGTCCGGCTCGCCCGCCGCGCGGACCAGCTGGCGCCCGAGGCCGCGGCGGGGGTGGGCCGGTGAGCACCGCCCCCACCCCCGCGCCCGCGCGCGGGTCGGCACCGCCCAAGCCCGCACCGCCGAAGCCGAGGCCCCCGCAGCCACGGCCGACGACCGCCACCGCTCCCGCTGCCGTCCCGCAGACCCTGGACCGGGAGAAGCTGTTCACCGCCCGCCTGCACGCCGCCCGGGTCCGCCCCTACCTGGCCACCGCGCTGTTCGCCCTGCACGTGGTGGAGTCGCAGCGGGTGCCGACCATGGCCGTGGACTCGCACTGGCGGTGCTACGTCTCCCCCTCCTTCGTGGCGAAGACCTCCCTGGCCGACCTGGCCGCGGTCTGGGTGCACGAGGTCTCCCACCTCCTGCGCGACCACCACGGGCGCAGCGACCGCCACGCCCGGCGGCACGGCCTGACCGGCCCGGCCGAGCGGCTGCGGATGAACATCGCGGCCGATCTGGAGATCAACGACGACGCGTTCGGCGACGGCCTGGTCAGACCCGCGGGCGCCCTGACGCCCCGTCGGTTGAAGCTGCCGGAGGGGCAGCTGATGGAGGAGTACCTGCACTTCGTGGGGCTCGGGAAGCTCACCGAGCCGTGGGCCTGGCTGGACTGCGGCAGCGGCGCCGACGGGCTGGAGCGGGATTGGGACCTCGGGCCGGACGGGGCGCACGGCCTCGCCGGGCACGAGCGCGACGCGGTGCGCTTCCGGGTGGCGGAGGGCATCAGGGCCGCGCAGGGGGACGTGCCGCAGGGCTGGCGGCGGTGGGCCGAGGAGGCGTTCCACCCGCCGCAGCCGTGGCGGCAGTTGCTCGGTTCGGCCCTGCGGGCCGCCGTCTCCGGCTCCGGTGCCGGCGAGGACTACACCTACGGGCGGCCGGCCCGGCGCTCGGCCGGCCTGCCCGGGGTGGTGCTGCCCAGCCTGCGCCGCCGCCCGCCCCGGGTCGCGGTCGTCATCGACACCTCGGGGTCGGTCAGCGACGCCGAGCTGGGCACGGCGCTGCTGGAGGTCGCGGCCATCGCCCGCGTGGTCGGCAACCGCCGGGACCAGGTCAGCGTGGTGGCCTGCGACGCGGCCGCCGGGGCCGCGCAGTCGCTCTGCGGAGCCGAGGGCCTCTCCCTGATCGGCGGCGGGGGCACCGACCTGCGGGCCGGCTTCGACCGCGCCCTGCGGCTGAGCCCGCGCCCGGACGTCGTGGTGGTCCTGACCGACGGTCAGACCGACTGGCCGGCCGCGGCCCCGCCGGCGCGCACGGTCGTCGGCCTCTTCCCCCGCGACGCGCGCCCCGACGAGGACGACCCGGACTACGTCCCGCCGACCCCGCCGGCCTGGGCCCGGACCGTCCGCCTGGGCGGTTGACCGGGCCCGTCGGTGGATCGGGCCTGTCGGCCGACGGTCCGGTCAGGGGTCACTCGCCGATGCGCTCGACGATCAGCTCGCACAGCTCGTGGGTGCGCAGCGCGTCACGGGCGGAGAGCGTCTGGCCGGCCCGGACGGCGTCGAGGAAGGTGGTCACCACCTGCTCGATGCCGCGCTGGCGGGCGACCGGGACCCAGTCGCCGCGGCGGCGCACGGTGGGCTGGCCGCGGTGGTCGATCACCTCGGCGAGGTTGTGGACCTCGCGCTTGGAGTCGGCGCCGGAGACCTCGAGGACCTCCTCGGTGGAGCCGGAGAGCCGGTTCATGATGCCGAGCGCGGTGAAGCCCTCGCCGGCCAGGGTGAGCACCACGTGCTCGACCAGGCCCTCGCGGACCCGGGCCCGGACGTCCACGTGCTGGATCTCGCCGGGCACCAGGAAGCGCAGGGTGTCGACCACGTGGATGAAGTCGTCGTAGACCAGCGTGCGGGCGGCCTCCGGGAGGCCCTCGCGGTTCTTCTGCAGCACGATCAGGTCACGCGGGCGCTCCTTGGCGAGCAGGTAGCCGGGCGCGTGGCGGCGGTTGAAGCCCACCATCAGCGAGCGGCCCTCGCGCTCGGCCAGGTCCACCAACTTCCGTGCGCCGTCCAGGTGGTAGTCGAGCGGCTTGTCCACGTAGACGTCGATCCCGGCCTCCAGGAGGGTGCTCACGATCGGCACGTGCTGGTCGGTGCTGGCGTGCACGAAGGCGGCCCGCACCCCGCTGTCGATCAGCTCGCCGAGATCGGTGAAGCGCGGGGCGATCCGGTGGGTGTCGCCGATCCGGTCGAGCTTGGCCCGGTCCCGGGTCATCAGCTTCAGGTCGAGGCCCGGCAGGGCGGCGAGCACCGGGAGGTACGCCTTCTGCGCGATGTCCCCGAGCCCGATCACCCCGACCGGGATCGCGGTGACGGACTGACCGGCGGCGGGCTGGCTCATCGGCGGGCGCTCCTGTACGTCTGACGTCGGCTCACGGCCGCCGCCCCGGTGGGACCCGGCCACACCCGGCAGCATATTCCAGAGCCGTGACCGGGCCCCGAAGCGGCCCGGCCCGATGCCCCGGCTGCCCCACCGTCCCACCGTCCCACCGCCCCGCCGTCTCGCCGCCCCGCCGTCCGAGGACCGCCCGACGGACCGTCAGTCCGTCCCGAGCCCCGCCGCCGCGGTGGTCAGCGCGGCCAGCACCGGCTGCACCAGCGGGTGGCGCTCCGCGCCGGTCCGCACCGCCGCGAACACCTTGCGGGTGGCCAGCGCGCTGTCCACCGGCCGGACCTCGACCGCCTCCAGGTCCACCCCGCGCAGCGCGGAGCGCGGCACCAGGGCCACCCCGGCCCCGGCCGAGGCGAGCGCGACCACGGCGCGGAAGTCGTCGGAGGAGTGCACCAGGCGGGGCTGGAAACCCGCGTACTCGCAGGCCAGCAGGACCACGTCGTGGCAGGGGTTGCCGGGGTAGGGGCCGATCCACGGTTCGGTGGCGAGCTCGGCCACCGGGACCGGGCCGGTGCCCTCGGCCAGCGGGTGGCCGAGCGGGAGCACCGCCTCGAAGGGCTCGGCGTACAGCGGCACCCTGGTCAGCCGCTGGTCGTCGGCGCGCGGCGCGCCCCGGTACTCGACGGCGAGCGCGATGTCGGCCCGGCCGTCCAGCACCATGGGCAGGCTGGCGTCGCCCTCCGCGTCCAGCACCCGCAGCCGCACGCCCGGTGCGGCCGTGGCCAGGTCGGCGATGGCGGGGGCGAGCACCAGGGCGATGCCGGTGGCGAAGGCGGCGACCGTGACCTCGCCGGCCGCGCCCTGCTGGTAGGCGGCCAGGTCGGCCTCGGCACGCTCCAGTTGGGCGAGCACCAGGTCGGCGTGGAGCAGCAGGATCTCACCGGCGGCGGTGAGCCGCACTCCGCGGCCCTCCCGGGCCAGCAGGTGGTGTCCGGTCTCCTGCTCCAGCGCGGCGAGCTGCTGGGAGACGGCGGAGGGGGTCAGGTAGAGCGCGGCCGCGGCGGCCGTCACCGTCCGGTGGTCGGCCACGGCCCGGAGGGTCCGCAACCGTCTTGCGTCGATCACACCGCCATTCTGCCAGCGCCGAGCGCACGCTCCCGCCGGTCCGCGCGGCGCCCGTCCCTCCCGGCCGTCGCGTGCGCACCACCCGCCCCGCCACCACGTGATCTTCGTTACCAACCGCGGGCGGTTCCGTGACCACCTGACGGGTACTCAGTTGTCGGCGGACACTGCCAGAATCGTCCCGCGAAACCCGTCGCCGTGACCCGGTAGTGGGGACCGGCGCCGGTGTGTATCGTCACAACCCGCGATCGGACGCGTACCACCGCGCACCGACCGACCGTGCACGGAGAGCAGCTGGGGGGCAGCATCCATGGCCATCGACATACCGGGCGAGCTTCAGACCGTCATGCGACTGCTCGGCCTCAACTGGCCCGGGGCCAACGAGGACGAGCTGATCGAACTGGCCAACCAGCTCACCAAGTTGGCCTCCACCCTGGACAGCGTCCAGATGGCCGGGGACAAGGCGCTGGCCGAGCTCGCCGAGGTCTACCAGGGCTCCTCCGCCGATCAGCTGGCCGCGCTCTGGCAGACCATCTCCAAGTACTCCGGCATGGTGGTGGACGGCTGCGAGGCGGTGGCCACCGCGCTCAAGGGCGCGGCCCTGGTGATCGAGATATGCAAGGGCCAGACCATCGTCCAACTGATCAACATCCAGGCGCAGTTGGCCGCCTCCTCGGCCACCTTCGGGCTGAGCACCGCGGCAATCATCGCGATGGGCCGGGAGATCATCGCGCGGCTGCTGGACGAGGCGGTGCAGCAGCTCGCCCAGGCGCTGGCCAAGCCGATCGCCGACCTGGCGGAGCTGGTGGTGGCCAAGGTGCTCAACCCCGGCGGGAGCACCGGCACCGGCAGCGGCTTCCGGGTGGACCCGACCGCGATGGCGGCCTGCGCCACGGTGCTGCGGCGGCACGCCGAGGACCTGGACTCCGCCGGCACCTCGTTCCGCTCCGTCGTGCAGGGCCTGGACGTCGGCAACCCCTCGGACGCCTTCGGCAAGCTGGCCGTCGCCATCGCCGAGCAGGTGGTGAAGACGATCGGCACCGAGGTCCTCAAGCGGATCCTCGGCTCCTTCACCGGCACCGCGGACAAGATGGACACGGTGGTCAGGAACCTCACCGAGAACGAGGACTCCCAGACCCAGTCCATGAACGGCGGCTACGCCCAGCTGGCCGGCGGCTTCGGCGCCGCGCCGGGCAGCCCCCGGCTGGCCGGCCTGGGCGTCGGCGCGGGCAGCACGACCGGCACCGCCCCGGCCGGTGCGGCCGGGGGTCCCTCCGGCGGTGGCCAGCGGGACCCCGGCCTGGCGGCCTTCGACGCGCTACGCCCCCGGCTGGGCGGCCTGCTCGGCGGCAAGGGCGGCGCGGGCGTCCACGAAGGCGGCAACGGCTCGCTCAACGTCCTCGGTGGAGTGCGCGGCGGAAAGCTGAACCCGAATGCGGGCCTGCCCGTGCGGAACGACGGGGAACGAGAAGCCGATCACGTAAACGCCCCGGTCCAGCAGCAGCTCGGCCAGCCGACCAGCCTGGGCCGCGTCTCCAATCATGACGGGGGCAATCGGGTGGGTGCCGGGAAGAACGTCGAAGCCGGCGTCGGTCATCCGGCCGCGGAACAGCGCGGTGTTGGCGGCCAGCCGGTCTCGCAGGTCCCCGGAATGCTCAATCAGGTCCAGCACGGTCAGGCTGGCGGCGGCAATCACGGGCGCCAGGGAGTTGGAGAACAGATACGGGCGGCTGCGCTGGCGCAGAAGCGCAACAATCTCGGCGCGCGCCGAGACGTACCCGCCGGAGGCACCACCGAGCGCCTTGCCGAGCGTCCCGGTGATGATGTCGATCCGGTCCCGGACCCCGTGCAGCTCGGGCGTGCCGGCTCCGTTGGCGCCGACGAAGCCGACGGCGTGTGAGTCGTCGACCATGACCATCGCGTCGTAACGGTCCGCCAGGTCGCAGATCTCGCGCAGCGGGGCGATGTAGCCGTCCATCGAGAACACGCCGTCGGTGACGATCAGCCGGCGGCGGGCGTCCTGGGTGTCCTGGAGCTGCTTCTCCAGGTCGGCCAGGTCGCGGTTGGCGTAGCGGTGGCGGCGGGCCTTGGAGAGGCGGATGCCGTCGATGATGCTGGCGTGGTTGAGCGCGTCGGAGATGACGGCGTCCCGGTCGTCCAGCAGGGTCTCGAAGACACCGCCGTTGGCGTCGAAGCAGGAGGAGTAGAGGATGGTGTCCTCCTGGCCGAGGAAGGCCGAGAGGCGGTCCTCGAGCTGCTTGTGCACGTCCTGGGTGCCGCAGATGAAGCGGACCGAGGCCATGCCGTAGCCCCAGCGGTCCAGCGCTTCCTTGGCCGAGGCGAGCACGGCCGGGTGGTCGGCCAGGCCGAGGTAGTTGTTGGCGCAGAAGTTCAGCACCTCGGCGCCGCCGGTCACCTTCACGGCGGCGTTCTGCGGGGTACCGATGACCCGCTCCGGCTTGAACAGGCCGGCCTCGCGGATCTCGTCCAGGGTGGCGGCGATGTCGCTGCGGACGTTGTCGAACACGGGGGCTCCTAAAACCTGAGAGGTGGTCAGACGGTCCAGTCGAGGATGATCTTGCCGCAGCGGCCGCCGGCCGCCTCGTCGAACGCCGCCTCGAAGTCGGTGGCCGCGTACCGGCCGGTGATCACGGGGCTGAGGTCGAGGCCGCCCTCCAGCAGGACCGACATCGCGTACCAGGTCTCGAACATCTCGCGGCCGTAGATGCCCTTGATGGTGATCATCGAGGTGACGATCCGGGCCCAGTCCACCGCGAAGTCCTCGGCCGGCAGGCCGAGCATGGCGATCTTCCCGCCGTGCGTCATGTTGGCGATCATCGACTGCATCGCCTCGGGGCGGCCGGACATCTCCAGGCCCACGTCGAAGCCCTCGCGCATGCCGAGCTGCTTCTGCCCCTCCTCGATGGTGTGCTCCGCGACGTTCAGCGCCAGCGTGACGCCGACCTTGCGCGCCAGGTCCAGGCGGTACGGGGAGACGTCGGTGATCACCACGTTGCGGGCGCCGGCGTGCTTGGCGACGGCGGCGGCCATGATGCCGATCGGGCCCGCGCCGGTGACCAGCACGTCCTCGCCGACCATCGGGAAGGAGAGCGCGGTGTGCACCGCGTTGCCGAACGGGTCGAAGATGGCGGCCACGTCCAGGTCGACCGGCACCCGGTGCACCCAGACGTTGGAGGCGGGCAGCGCGACGTACTCGGCGAAGGCACCGTCCCGGTTGACGCCCAGGCCGATGGTGTTGCGGCAGAGGTGGCGGCGGCCGGCCAGACAGTTGCGGCACTTGCCGCAGACCAGGTGGCCCTCGCCGCTGACCAGGTCGCCGACGGCGACGTCGGTGACGCCCGCGCCGATCTCGGCCACCTCGCCGACGAACTCGTGACCGATCGTCATCGGGGTCTTGATGGTCTGCTGCGCCCAGCCGTCCCACTTGCGGATGTGCAGGTCGGTGCCGCAGATCCCGGTCCGCAGCACCTTGATCAGCACGTCGGTGGGGCCGATCTCGGGCATGGGGACGTCGGTCAGCCAGAGCCCGGGCTCGGCCTTCTGCTTGACGAGTGCCTTCACGGCGACGGCTCCTGACGCACGGTGGGACGGATGCGGGCGTGCCGGTGCGGCCGGAGCACGGCTGTGGTCGCCGGGGCCGCGCGGGCACTGTGCAATCTGCCTGCTGAGCGGTACTGGAGTCCATCGAGGAATTCTTAACGCCCGCCACAGCTCGGCTTCACGATCGTGCCCGAGGTGCGCTGCCGCAGGGCCCCGCCGTGCCGGGGATCACCCGGACGCCGTACTCCTCCTGCCACTCCGTCAGGTCCCCGCCGCCCGCATCGGTAGCACCCGCAGCCCCTTCTCTACCCTTACTTCTCCTGCTAGGTTGGCGGTCCATGGATGATCTCCGCGAGCTGCCCTCCCTCCCCCTCACCCTGAGCGCCGGCCAGGCCCCCTGCGTCCCGCTGGACGTCCCGGCCAACGTCGCCACCGCCGCCGGGCTGGTCCGCCGGGCCGCTTCGGAGGGCTCGCGCCTGCTGGTCCTGCCCGAGCTCTTCCTCACCGGCTACGAGCTCCCCGGCATCACCGCCGCCCCCGACGCCCTGACCGTCCGCCAGGACGACCCCCGGCTCGACCCGCTGGCCGCCGCCTGCGCCGAGACCGGCACCGGCGTGGTGGTCGGCGGCCCCACCCGCCACCAGGAGACCGGCCAACTCCGCATCTCCGTCCTGGTGTTGGGCCGCGACGGACGCTTCGTCACCCAGTACGACAAGCAGCACTCGACCCCCAACGAGCGCGCCGCCGGCTTCTCCCCCGGCACCCACGGCTGCACCCTCGACCTCGACGGCTGGCGCCTGGGCCTCGGCATCTGCTGGGACATGGGCTTCCCCGAGCACGCCCGCGCCGCCGCCCTCGACGGCGCCCACGCCTACCTGGTCGGCGCCATGCTCGGCCGCGGCAGCGGCGCCCACCAGCGCACCGCCGTGATGCCGGCCCGCGCCCTCGACAACACCAGCTACGTCCTGCTCGCCAACCACTGCGCGGTCAGCGGCCCGTACCACGGCTGCGGCGGCAGCGCCGTCTGGAACCCCGACGGCACCCTCCTCACCGAGGCCGCCGACACCCCCGCCGTCGTCACCGCCACCCTCGACCCGGCTGTCCTCGCCGCCGCCCGCGAGGAGGACCCGGTCCTGATCGACCCCTCCCTGAGCGCCCCGGTCCTCCCCCGGACCTCCGCCGCCCTTTGAGACTTCCGACCCTTTCTTCCCTACTCCGTCCACCAGAACCTTCACTGCGAAGTTCAATGGAAGACTCGAAGGCATGCGATTCGTCCTCGAAGTCGACCTGACCGACCCCGCCGTCCTCGCCGACGCCCATGCCGAACTCGGCCGCATCCTCCGCTACTGGGCCGGCAACCTCCACCACTACCCCCTGGAGCCCGGAGTCCAGGAGACCCTCACCGACTCCACCCACCGCCCCGTCGGCACCTGGAGCTACACCCTGACGTAGCCTCGGGCCGGTGACCGCTTCCGCCCCCTCCCTCAGCACCCCGCTGGGACCGTTCGGCTTCTCCGTCGAGGTCGGCCGCCGACGGCTGCCCGCCGTCCCGGACGAGTGCCGAGCCCTGCCCGACGGCGGCCTGGTCGCGCGCTGGAACGACCGGGCCGCCGAGGTGCAGCTGCTGCTCACCCGCTTCGAGGACAACCCGGGCGGGCTCGACTACCTCCTCCCGGTCGACGTCTGCTGGGGCACGGTCTGGCGGGTGACCGCCCGTCAGCCGCTCGACCGGCTCCGCCTCACCTCCGCCCTGGCCGGGCTGCCCGAGGGCGCCGAGACCGACTACGAGGGCACCCAGTCCTCCGCAGCGATCGGCGTCGCCGCCCCGGGGCTCGCCATGACCATCGCGACCCCCGACGAGGAGCTGCTTTGCCAACGGGCCGAGCCGCCCCGGCACGGAGTGCCCCGGCGCTGGTCCGAACTGCTCGACGAGGTGTGGGAGTACAAGCACGTCGACCGCTGGGGCGTCGAGTACCTGTGGCACGCACCGGGCTTCGCCTGGGTGCTGCCCGAGCTGCGACCGGGCGAGGAACTGTTCCTGGAGACCAACGTCTGCTGGCGCACCACCTCTCCGGACGACGACCCCGAGGACACCAGCACCTGGTGGGCCGCGTTCACCGACTACCGGAAGGTGCTCGCGGCGGCCGGCGGAAATCCGTTTGGCGTGACCACCGCCGTCCGACCATGATCTGCTGATGGAGACCCCCCAGCGCGTGATCCGCGTCGACGACGAACTGACCCTGCGCGCCTACGAGCCCGGCGACCTCGACGAGCTGCTGCAGGTGATCGAGGAGGCCCGGGAGCACCTCGTCCCGTGGATGCCCTGGGCCTCGGACCGCACCCCGGAGAGCACCACGGACTTCCTCGGCTCCCGCGCGGAGAAGTGGGCCTCGGGCACCGACCACACCTACGCCATCGTGCTGGACGGCGCGATCGTCGGCTCCTCCGGCTTCTTCCTCCGCGAGGGCGACCCGGCCGAGCGCCGCGAGATCGGCTACTGGCTGCACCCCGACGCCACCGGCCGCGGCCTGGTCACCCGCACCGCCCGCGCCCTCACCCTGGAGGCCTTCCGCAGCGACCCCCGGGTCGCCTACGTCGAGATCGTCCACGACCCCGCCAACACCGCCAGCGGCGCCGTCCCCGCCCGCCTCGGCTTCACCGACCTCGGCACCCGCCCCGCCGAGAAGCTCGCCCCCGCCGACACCGGCGAGGACCGCCACTGGCGCCTGACCCGCGATCAGCTCCCGATCCTGACCGACGGCGCCGCCCGGAGCTGACACCCCCGGCTGGCACCATGACCGCATGAGCCTGCCGCTGACCTGGATCGACCGCACCGACTTCGCACGCTACGCCCTCCTCCCCGAACACCTGGTCTCCGAATGGACCGGGGCGGAGGCGGACGACGTCATCGGCGAGTACGCGGAAGCGGTCCGCTTCGCGGGCCACGACGTGCTCGTCCTCGGCGGCGAACCGCTCCCGATCGCCTGGTTCCCCGACAACCTCGTGTTCGCGCGCTGGATCTACGCCGACGACGACGGCTCCCTGCGCTCCGCCCTGGAACCCGCCCTGGCCGGCGGGGCCTGGGAGGATGCCGTCACGGTCGAGCTCGGCGGCAGGTACGTGCTGACGGACGCGGGCTACGACGGCGAGCGGATCCTCGGCCTCGACGAGACGCAGCAGTCACCGGAGCTCGTCCGCATCGAACTCCCCGCCGGGCGCTACCTGGTGCAGTCCCTCCTCGTCGAGCCCGATCCCGAATCCGCCTTCTACCTGGAGCGCCTGCTCCCGCTCGCCCCCGCCGGGCGTCAGTCCGAGGCCGCCTCCAGGAGGGTCTCCGCTACGGCGGTGCGGGCGTAGAGGACGGAGCGGCCGGCGCGGTGGGCGCTGACCAGGCCCGCGTCACGCAGGGCGGTCAGGTACTGGGAGACCCCGGCGGGGGAGAGGCCGGTGCGGCGGGCGAGGTCGGTGGTGGAGGCCGGGGCGGCCAGTTCGGTGAGCAGCCGGGTGCGCGAGCGGCCGAGGACGGCGGCCAGAGCGCCGGCCGTGGCACGCGTCTCCCACAGGGTGCCGACACCGCGTGCCGGGTAGGCGAGTTGGGGCGGGTCCGGCGGCCGCACCCGGGTGCGCAGACCGGGCCCGGTGAAGGCGGAGGGGATCAGCAGCAACCCCTCACCCGCGATCCGTCGGGGCATGTCCCGCTTGCGCCGTGCCATCCGGAGCGCACCCTCGTCCCAACTCACCTCGCTGTGGAGGTCGTTGAACAGGCGCGCCGCCCCGTGCTCGGCGACCGTGCGGGCCCGGTGGGAGACGTCCGCGTCCAGGACGGCCCTGATCCGCGCCCAGAACGGGGCGAGCGCCAGCTCCCAGAACGTCTCCAACTCCCGGGCGAGCTTGACCAGTCGGGCGTCCGGGTCGGCACGGAGGCTCGCCAGCCGCGGGCCGAGGTGCCCCTGGTGGCGGGCCAGGTGGTCGAGGTCCTCGCGCACCCGGTCGGCGGGCGTGGCCGCGATGGCCTCCCACTCCGCCGACGGCTCGGGTGCGGGCCCGGCGGGGGCCGGATTGAGGAAGTCGGGCACGTAGCCGGACGGCCCGATCAGCTCGGCGAGCCAGCCGCGGTCCAGTCCGGCCTCGAGCACGCGTGGCCGTACCTGCTCGACCCAGGGCCGGTGGACCGGGTGCCCGGTGCCCGACAGCAGCAGCCGGAAGCCGGGAGCCACCTCCCACATCGGCGAGACGGCGAACCGCACCTGCGCCAGGTCGTCCGCCGTGAACGCCAGCTCCGCCACCACACACCCCCGTTGGATTCGGACATACCTTAACCAGTGGCCCGGCCGTCCGGCCCGTACCGATCATTCCGCCATGACCTCACGCACCGTCCCCACCACCTGGCAGCTCGGCGACCGCACCGTCCGCCGGATCGGCTTCGGCACCATGCGGCTGCCCCAGCACGGAGAAGCCCTGCTGCCCGAGGCCGTCCCCCGCGACCGGGCCGACGCGCTCGCGGTGCTGCGCCGGGCGGTCGAGCTCGGCGTCAACCACCTCGACACCGCCGCCTTCTACTTCTCCTGCCTCCTCTCCGCCAACCAGCTGATCCACCAGGCCCTGGCCCCCTACCCGGATGACCTGGTGATCGCCACCAAGGTCGGCCCGGGCCGTGACCCGGCCGGCCACTGGCTCCCGCACGCGACCCCCGGGCAGCTGCGCGGCCAGGTCGAGGAGAACCTGCGCCAGCTCGGCCGCGACCACCTGGACGTGGTGAACCTGCGCGTCGTCGGCACCGGCTCCGTCGCCGAACGCTTCGGCGCGCTCGCCGAGTTGCGTGCCGCCGGGCTGATCCGCCACCTCGGCCTGTCCAACGTCCATCCCCACCAGCTCGCCGAGGCACGGGCCGTCGCGCCGGTGGTCTGCGTGCAGAACATGTACGGGATCGGCGCCTCCCCCGAGCAAGAGGAGCTCGTCCGGACCTGCGGCGAGCTGGGCATCGCCTTCGTGCCCTTCTACTCCATCGCCGGCCGGGGCCGCACCGCCGGTGCCACCGGCGCGGACGGTGCCACCGCGGAGCACGGCGGCGCCGTGCGCGCAGTCGCCCGCGCCCACGGCGTGAGCCCCGCGCAGGTGCGGCTGGCCTGGACCCTGCACCGGGGCCCGCACGTGCTCGCCATCCCCGGCACCGGCGACCTCGGCCACCTCGCGCAGAACGTCGCCGCCGGCGCCCTCCGACTCGGCCCGGAGGAGCTCGCGGCGCTGGGCTCCGCAGCGCACACCACGGGCTGAGCCGCCGTCAGCCGCGCAGCACGTCCGCGAGGTCGTAGCCCACCGGCTCCTCCAGCTGCGCGTAGGTGCAGGACTGCGGATCCCGGTCCGGGCGCCAGCGCTTGAACTGGGTGGTGTGGCGGAAGCGGGTGCCCTCCATGTGGTCGTAGCCGACCTCGCAGACGCGTTCCGGGCGCAGCGGCACCCAGGAGAGGTCCTTCCCGCCGGTCCAGCGGCTCTGGCCGCCGGGGAGCCGGGCCGCGGCTTGGGCGCTCTCGTCGCGCCAGGCCGCCCAGGGGTGGTCGGCGCCCTCGTCCAGCCTCAACTCGGCCAGTTCGTCGACCAGTTCGGCCCGGCGTTTCATCGGGAACGAGGCGCAGACGCCCACGTGCTGGAGCTGCCCGTCCGCGTCGTGGAGGCCGAGCAGCAGGGAGCCGACCACCGGTCCGCTCTTGTGCTCGCGGTAGCCGGCCAGCACGCAGTCGGCCGTCCGGGAGTGCTTGATCTTGTACATCGACCGGGCCCCCGGCTGGTACGGCTGGTCGAGCGGCTTGGCCACCACTCCGTCCAGCCCGGCCCCCTCGAACTGGCCGAACCAGCGCCGCGCCACCTCCACCTCGGTGGTGGCCGGGGCGAGGTGGACCGGCGGCCGCACCCCTGCCAGCGCCCGCTCCAGCGCTGCCCGTCGCTCCGTCAGGGGCCGCCCGTCGTAGGCCTCGTCCCCCAGTGCCAGCAGGTCGAAGGCCACGAAGGAGGCGGGGGTGCGCTCGGCCAGCGTCCGCACCCGGGAGGCCGCCGGGTGGATGCGTTCCAGCAGTTCCTCGAAGTGGAGCCGCCCGTCATGGGCGATGACGATCTCGCCGTCCAGCACGCAGCGCCGCGGCAGCTCGGCCCGCACCGCTTCCACCACCTCGGGGAAGTACCTGGTCAGCGGTTTGCCCGTGCGGCTGCCGATCTCCACGTCCTCGCCGTCGCGGAAGACGACCGCGCGGAAGCCGTCCCACTTGGCCTCGTACTGCATGCCTTCGGGGATCTTCGTCACCGCCTTCGCCAGCATCGGCGAGACCGGCGGCATCACGGGCAGCTCCATGCCCCGATCCTGGCGCCCCGTCAGCCGCGCCGCCCGTGGGGTACGGCCGGGCGGGCGGATATGCTCTGTGTACGGGGAGTCGGAGCACGAACACGGGAGGGTGGCCACCGATGGCCGACGAACCGTCACGCCCCCGCCGCCGCGTCCTGGTGGTCTGCAAGGGCAACATCTGCCGCAGCCCGGCCGCCGCCGCGATCCTGGCGGCCCGCTCTCCCGACCGCCCCGAGGTCCGCTCGGCCGGCACCACCCACTGGCACACGGGCGAACCCGCCGACCCGCTGATGGTCGAGACCATGGCCCGGCTCGGTTACGACCTCTCGGCCCACCGGGCCGCACCGCTCACCCCGGAGCTGGTGAGCTGGGCGGACGAGCTGATCGCGGTGGACGCGGAGACTGCCCGCGAGACCCGGCGGCTGGCCGGCCCCGGACGGACGGTGCACCAGCTGGCGGACCCGGGCATCTTCGACCCGTGGGGCGGCACGCCCGCCGACTTCGTCCGGACGGTGCGCGAGATCGAGGCCGCCCTGGACGCCCTGCTCCCCTGACCGTTCATCAGAGGATCCCACTATCACGCCGGTTGCCCCGGCGGAGAGATTCGGGCATATGCCCGACGAGTATGACGGATCCTCTCCCGCAGCCGCCCGAGCCGGGCTAGCGTTACGTCCCGCAGAGGTTACCGCGAGTGAGCGCGGTACCGCAGGCGTGCTCTTCGACGGGTGCGCGGGAGGGAAGTGCTGCCCGGTGCCGGGAATCGATGACTGCCTTGCCGAGGCCATGGGCGTGCCGGGCGCGCTCGGAGTGAGCCTGGTCGACTGGACCAGCGGACTCGCCCTCGGCACCGCCGGGGAGGGCCCCGGCGGTGACCACGAGGCCGGCGCGGCGGACGCCACCGAGCTGGCCCGGGCCGTCACCCAGGGCACCTCGTTCACCGACCCCGCGGCCGGTACCGCCCCCGCCGAGGACCTGATCCTCAGCTCGGCCGGCGCCTACCACCTGGTCAGGTTCCTGGAGACCGACTTCGACAGCAGCCTGATCCTCTACCTCCGGCTCGACCGCGAGCGCGCCAACCTGGCCATGGCCAGGCTCCGACTGGCCGCCATCGCCGACCAGTTGGTGCTGGACTGATGCCGCTGACCCGGCCCGTGGAGGCCGTCCGACTGCCCCGCCGACGCCGCTCCGGCTGCGCCCCGGCCACCCCCTTCGAGCACGAGCTGGCCGAGCTGGCCGCCCGCCGCGCCACCGGGGTCCTCGCCGGGGAGCACGGCCGGGTGCACCTGGCCGAGGGCGCGGTGGTCTACGCCGAGAGCCACTCCGCCCCCGGTGTGGAGGCACTGCTCACCGGCTGCGGCCGGATCAGCTCCGCCGAGTGGGCCTCACTGCTGGGCAGTTGCTCCGCCACCGGCCGTCCGCTGGGCGAACTCCTGGTCCGCGCCGGCCTGGTGACCACCGCCGAGCTGCAACTCTGCCTGACCACCGCCGTGTTGGACGCCGCCTTCTTCGCCCTCGGCCCGGCCGCCCGGCCTCCGTTCTTCACCCCGTCCGCGGTCCCGCTGCTCACCCTGGCCCGGCCGATGACCGTCCGCCAGCTGCGCGCGGCGGTCGGCCGCCGCCGCGCGCTCCTGGACCGGGTCTGGCCCGCGCCGCCCGGCGAGCACGGCCCGGTGCTGCGCCGCCGCACCGGCGGCGGCCCGGCCCACCCGGCCCGCAGCTGCACCCTGCGGCGCCGGGCCGTCCTGGAGGCGGCCGACGGGCTGCGCACCCCGTCCGAGATCGCCCTGCTGCTCGGCCGCTCCGCCTTCACCACCCTGCTCGACCTGCGCCACCTCGCGGCCGTCGGCCTGCTGGAGACCCCCGTTCCCGCAGCTCCGGCCACCACCGCCACCCCGGTCACCGGCCTCACCCCCGCCGTCGTCCCGGTGGTCCCGGTGGTCCCCGTGGTCCCCGTCCCCCCGTACCCGGCCACCGCGCCCCCCGCGCCCGCGGCGCCCACCGCCCCCCAGATGCCGCAAGCGCCCCAGGTGCCCCCCACCGCCGCGGCCCCCACCGCCGCCGCCCGGCAGGTCCCCTCGGTACCGCCGCCCCGCTCCGCGCCACCGGCCCCCACCCGCCCGACGGCCGCCGTCCCGGTGATCACCTCACTGCCGACGCCGACGGCCCCCGGGCGGCCCCCGGTCACGCAGCCCTCCCCCGCGTACGACCCGTCAGATCCGCACGTCGCTCTGCTGCTCCGCATCCGAGCCGGCCTGGAGGCCCGACTGTGACTTGCCCACCCGCCCCGACCGCCGCCCGGTCGACCCTCCCCTCCGAGTCATGAAGCGCACCTTGCGACAGTTCACGGCCCGGAAGCCACCCGTCATGATCGACCCCGAGGCGCTCGCCGACCCCGGCCTGCACGCCGAGCTGCGCGGGCTGCGCGCCCGGGTCCCGCACCTGACCGGCAGTCTGATCGCCACCACCGACGGCCTGGTGGTGGCCCACGACGCCGCCACCCTGGAACCCTCCGGCGTGGCCGCGCTGACCGCCGCCGCGCTCGGCGTCGGCGCCCGGCTGGCCGAGGCGACCGGACAGGGCGAGTTCCGCGAACTGATCACCCGCGGCGAGCGCGGCTACACCGCCACCTACGCCGCCGGGGCCTACGTGGTGCTCACCCTGCTGGCCGGGCCGCAGGCCAACCTGGGGCGCCTCCACCTGGAGGCCCGCCGCGCCGGCCAGCGGATCGCCGACCTGGCCGACCTCGCCCTCGAACGCAACCCCCGTACCTGACGCCCCCGTTCACCCCTCTTCCAAGGAGATCCCCGTGGCCACCACCGAAACCGCCCTCAAGGACATCATGGCCTCGATCGACGGCGCCATCGGCGTCGCCCTGGTCGACTACACCAGCGGCATGGCCCTCGGCACCCTGGGCGGCAGCGCCGACCTGGACCTCAACGTCGCCGCCGCCGGGAACACCGACGTGGTCCGCGCCAAGGTCCGCGCGATCGAGCTGCTCGGCCTCAAGGAGGCCATCGAGGACATCCTGATCACCCTCAGCAGCCAGTACCACCTGATCCGGCCGCTCACCAACCGCTCCGGCAAGGGCCTGTTCCTCTACCTGGCGATCGACAAGAACCGTGCCAACCTCGCCATGGCCCGCCACCAGCTGAAGCGCGTCGAGGCCGACCTGGAGGTCTGACGGACCGTCCACCGGGCCGCCACTCCCGGCCCGCCCGACAGGCGCGGGCGGGCCGGGCCCCCTAGCGTGAAGCGCATGGCGGCGAGCAGCACGGCGATCGAACTGGACGTGGACGGCCGCGCGGTGCGGCTCTCCAACCCGGACAAGGTGTACTTCCCGGAGCGCGGCTACACCAAGCGGGACGTGGCCGAGTACTACCTGGCGGTCGCCCCCGGCGCGCTGCGCGGACTGCGCGAACGGCCGACCACCCTGCAGCGCTTCCCGGACGGGATCGAGGGCGAGTTCTTCTACCAGAAGCGCGCCCCGAAGAACGTTCCCGACTGGCTGCCCACCGCCCGGATCGCCTTCCCCAGCGGCCGCACCGCCGACGAGATCTGCCCGACCGAGGCCGCCGCCGTGCTCTGGGCGGTCAACCTCGGCTGCCTCACCTTCCACCCCTGGCCGGTCCGCCGCGCCGCCACCGAGCACCCGGACGAGCTGCGCATCGACCTCGACCCGCAGCCCGGCACCGACTTCGCGGACGCCGTCCGCGTCGCGCACCGGCTGCGCGAGGTGCTGGAGGAGCACGGGCTGCGCGGCTGGCCGAAGACCTCCGGCGGGCGCGGGCTGCACGTCTACGTGCCGATCGTCCCCGAGTGGACCTTCGCCGACGCCAGGCGCGCCGTCATCGCGCTCGGCCGCGAGCTGGAGCACCGGATGCCGGGCGAGGTGACCACCAACTGGTGGAAGGAGGAACGGGGTTCGCGCATCTTCGTGGACTACAACCAGATGGCCCGCGACCGCACCATCGCCTCCCCGTACTCCGTCCGCCCCCGCCCCGAGGCCACCGTCTCGGCCCCGCTGCGCTGGGAGGAGCTCGACTCCGTCTCCCCCGCCGACTTCACCATCCGCACCGTGCCCGCCCGCTTCGCCGAACTCGGCGACCTGCACGCCGACCTGGACGACCACGCCTTCCGGCTCGACCCCCTCCTCGCCCTGGCGGACCGTCAGGCCGCCGACCACGGCGCGGGCGACCTCCCCTACCCGCCCGACCACCCGAAGGCCGAGGGCGAACCGCCCCGCGTCCAGCCCAGCCGCGCCCGCAAGCACTGAGCCGGCGGAGCCCGTCCGCCCGGCCCGCGCCGTGCCGTGCTCGTCCCCCCTCGGCCACGCACTGACCGTCGACCTCGGCTCCGCCGGCCTCCGGGCCCGACCGGGGCCGCCGCCTCAGCCGCAGTGCGGGGTGCTCACCTGCGCCACGGCGCCCGGCCGGAGCAGCATCGCGTCGTACTCCGGCGACTCGGGCGCGTGCCGGATCCGGCCGCCGATCACCTGGTAGCCCCAGCGGGGGTAGGCGCTGCGGGCGGGCTCGTTGTCGTGGATGCAGGTGAGGGTGGTCCAGCGCTCGGGGCGGTGGCGGACCAGCTCGTCGTGCAGGCGGCGGCCGATGCCCCGGTTGGCCAGGCTCGGCAGGACCATCAGCTCCCGTAGCCAGAAGACGTCCCGGGCCGCCGCGGCGGCCAGCGCCGCCGGCGGCCGGCTCACGCCGAGGCTGACCCACCAGGCCCGCTCGGCCGGCAGCGTCGCCCCGTGCACCAGCCCCACCAGCCGCCCGTCCGGACGCCCGCCCACCCTGGCCGTGACGGTCTCGAAGCCCGGCATCTCCATCGCCCCGCGCAGCCGCTCCTCGAAGGACTCCACCGAGAAGAACGGGTCCCCCGCGTACGGTGCGACGCCGTAGACCACCCGGTAGACCTCGACCAGGTCGTCGAGGACCTCCTTCGTCTCCTGGCCGTGGTGGTGCCGGAACTCGATGTTGTGCACGTGCCTGTCCTCCGCCCGGCTCAGGCGGTGTAGGCCGCCAGCCGCTCCGTCGTGTCCCTGACCTCCGCCAGGGCCTGATGAGCCGTCAGTTTCTCACGTACCAGCGACAGTTGACGCTTGTTGCGGGCCGAGGCCATACCACCCTCGATCAGCCGCAGCGACTCCTGGGCGGCCGCCACCGTGCGGTCCACGTCCCGGTCCTGGAGCGCGGCGTAGGAGAGCCGGGCCAGGCACATGCCCCGGTTGCGGGCGTGCGCGATGTGCTGCAGCCGCGCCGAGCGCTCCAACAGCCGTACCGCCTGCCGGTAGTGGCCGAGGTCGAGCCGGCACATGCCCTCCAGGCAGACCAGTTCGGCCTCGTTGAGGAAGCTCACCCAGTCCGGGTCGCGGTCGGTGGTGCCGCGGCCGAAGGCCTGCCAGGCCCGGCGGATCGCCGCGGCGCAGGCCGGCTCGTTGCCCAGGCGCCCGTAGCCCTGGGCCTCCCGGATCGCCAGCAGCGCCGCCACCCGGGGCGGTGCGCTCCACTCGGCGGCGTGCGCCTGGGCGATCCGGGCGTAGCGGACGGCCTCCCTGGGCTTGCCGAGGTCCACGCTCTGCCGGGCCATGTTGGCCAGGGTGCGGGTGGCGAGCGGGTCGTTCCCGGAGAGGACCGCGGTGTTGAGCGCCTCGGAGAAGTACACCCGGGCCTCGGTCTGACGCTCCGCGTCGTAGCAGAACCAGCCCAGCGAGGTGGTCAACTGGCCCGCGATGTCGTGCAGTTCGCGCCCGGTCTGCTCGCCGTAGGTGGCGTGGTCGATCAGGTCGTGCACCCGGAGCAGCTGGGCCCGGGCCGAGCGCCAGAGCAGGTCGCCGCCGAAGCGCTGGTCGATGGCGTCGAGGTCGAGCGCGGTGGCCCGCAGCTCCTCGATCTCGTCCCTGCCGATCCGCGCCCCGTCCTGCGCGGCCACCGGGGACGCGTCGAGCCAGGGCAGGCCGCCGAGGGCGGCCGTTCCTACCGTTCTGAGAGCCTGACGGCGGTTCAATGGTCCCTGCCGGTCTTCCGTTTCGAGGTCTTCGGTGCTGTCGGCCGGGGAGAACGGACCGAAGCTGACGACCGGGAGCACCGGCGTTCCGCCCTTGGCCACGAAGCCGAGCGCCTCCGGCCCGCGGTCGAACGCGGCCCGCAGCGCCGAGGCGTGGTCCGGTCGCGGCCAGGGCGGGGCCGGGGCCTCCCAGCGCCGGTAGGTCCGCACGTTCACCTGGAACGCCCGGCTGGCGAGCACCTGCTGTCCGGCCGTGCTGATCCCGGCGGCCGCGGCCTCCTGGGAGAACCAGCCCTTGGAGATCCTGGCCGCGTAGAGCAGCTCGTTGCCCGGCGCTCCCCGCCCCATGGTGTCCCCCTCCGCCGTGCCCCGGGCCGCCCTGTCCTGCCGCCCGCCGACAGTGATCACGGTAGAGGAGTCCGCAGCTCACCCGGCCCGTCCGTCCCCCGGACGAGCGACTCCCGGCGGAACCCGCCCCGTGCATGCCCTCGCTATGCCCTCTCCGTGCCCTCGCACCGACCGGCTCCGCCCGCCACCCTGGGCAAGCACAGGAGCCGGGCGCTCCCGACCGACTGGAGCGATACCGGTGATGACGACACTTCAGGTGTGGGAGACGGAGTTCCCGGCCCAGGCGCAGGCCGCGCGGGCGGCCCGGGGCTGGGTGCGGCAGGTGCTCGGCGAGCACGGCTGGACGCCGGAGCGGGCGGACGACGTGGTGACGATCTGCTCGGAGCTGGTGACCAACGTGCTGCTGCACGCCCCCGGCCACCGCTCCGGCATCCCCGTCCGGCTGGAGCTGGACCGCCTCGGCGGCTCCTGCCGGCTGGAGATCAGCGACGGCCGGGCCGAGCGCGGCCCGGTGGTCCGCCCGGCCGGGGTCCGCGACCACGGGCAGGGCATGCGGCTGGTCGAGGCGCTCGCCGCCGACTGGGGCGTGGTGGCGCGCGGCGGCTCCAAGACGGTCTGGGCGGTGGTGCTGCACGGGTCCGTGCGCGGCGCCCCGTCCGAGGGGGTGCCGACCGGCGTCGTGTAGTCCGGGGCTAGGCTGCCCCCATGCTCAAGACGATCTTGGACGCCGCCGCAGCCGGCCGGTTCCCCGCCCCTGACGGCTCGGTGACGGTCCTTCCGCAGCCGAGTCCGCGCGACGCCGGGGTGATCGCCTTCAGCGCGCACGCCGTGGTCTTCACCGACCAGGACCCGGAGTGGGTGCGCGCCGCCGTGGCCGCCGCCCCCGCCGACGTCTTCGCCGCCCCGATGAACCCGCACTTCCTGGCCGGCTTCGCCGACCGCACCGGCCGCCGCATGGACACCATCGACCTCCTCTCCGCCGGCTCCCGCCTCCCCGGCGAGCCCCCGCTCCCCCTCACCCCCGTCGCCGACCGCGACCACCCCCGCCTGGTCCGCGCCCTCGCCTACCGCGAGGACGTCCGTGCCTGGACCGCCCCCGGTGGCGTCCTCATCCTCGGCCGCGGCGTCGCCGGCCGCTGGGAGTGCGCCGTCGAGGTCTCCCCCGAGGCCCGCGGCAAGGGCCTCGGCCGCGCCCTCGCCCTCAGCGCCCGCCACCTCCTCCCCGAGGGCGACCACGTCTGGGCCCAGCAGGCCCCGGGCAACGTCAACAGCGTCCGCACCTTCCAGTCCGCCGGCTTCCGCCCGATCGGCTCCGAGGCGCTCCTGATCCCGCGTCAGGCCTGAGCCCGACTCCCTCCTGCTGAGCCCGACTCCCTCCTGACCAGCCTGGGCGACCATGAGCACGGACATCTACGGCGGCATCGAGTTCCGCCATCCCGGCGTCGACGCCGGGTACTACGAGGGCGAACCCTGGGTCAAGGCGATGGACCTGTGGCCGCTGTACGACCAGAACGACCACGAGTCGTTCAGCTGCCTCTTCGGGGTGCACGACCGCGCGGGATTCCGTCCGCCTTCCGCCGGCCGCGGCCTGCCCGCGGACGTGTCGAGCGGCCTGGCCGACCTGGGACCGCAGCTGGAGGCCGGCGACCTGCACGGCGCCACCTGGGTCGACTGGGCCGAGATCGCCGGCATCGACCCCCGTGCGACTCCCGCCGTGTTCAGCGGGCGGCTGAGCTGGTCGGCGGCGTCCCATCCCGCGCGGATCGACCAGCGGCTGGTGTCCGAGCGGTGGCCCGCGGACGCGGTGGAGGCGGTGGGCCCGCCGCCACCGGGCCTCGACCGTGCGCGCCCCGCCGAGTGGAGCAGGGGCGGCCTCCGGTGCCGGTACGAACCCCTGACCGCGGGCTCCCTGCTCGGCGACGGCTCCGGGTGGGAGCACGTCTTCGCCGTGATGAAGGCGCTCGCGGACCGCTACGGCGAGCGGCACGTCCGGCTGGTGGTGGCCTTCGACTGACGGTCGGTCCCTGATCCCGCGTCAGGCTACGTCCCTCGGCCGGGCCGTGACTGCTCGTGATCCCTCGGACGGGGCCCACGGCTTGCCGAGGCACGCGCTCGCGTGTGCACTCCGTGGTACGGGCCGGTCCGCGCTGCCCGGTCGTCCTGGCAGGTCACCGAGCTCACCGAGGAGCCCTCCGATGCGTCCGATCGTCCGCGGCCTGCTGGCCGGCACCCTCGCCGCGACGACCGTCCTCGCCACCGGCCCGGCCGGTGCCGCCCCGGCCGGGCACCGTGCCCTCCCGTCCCCGGTGTTCGGCGTCACCATCGACGATGTCGAGGACATCGAGCAGGTGGTCGCCGCCGAGGCGACCCTCCCGCGCCGGCCCACCACCCGCGTCGTCTTCGACGACGGGGTGGACGCCGAGCACTACCGGACCCCGGTGGAACGGCTCGGCACGGTCAGCTACGTGATGGGCGGGCTCCTCGACTCCGAGGGCCTGCGCGAGACCGGCGTCGAGGCGTACCGGCAGCGTGCCCAGGCCTACCTGGACGCCCTCGGCGACAGCGTGGACGTGTGGGAGATCGGCAACGAGGTCAACGGCGACTGGACCGGGCCGTACGACTCGGTCGCCCAGAAGATCCGGGCCGCCTTCGACACCGTCGAGGCCGCCGGCGGGCGGACCGCGCTCACCCTCTACGAGAACAGCTACGCCCCGGACCACTGCGGCGACGGGGCGGCCGAGCTGACGCCGGTGCAGTTCTCGCAGCAGTACGTGCCGCAGGCGATGCGGGAGGGCCTGGATTACGTCTGGCTGTCCTACTACCCCACCCAGTGCTCGCCGACGACCTACCCGTCGGCCGCGACCGTCCGTGCCGAGGTGGAGCAGTTGCACGCCCTCTACCCGAACGCCCTGATCGGCTTCGGCGAGGTCGGCCTCCCGGACAAGGTCCGGACCTCCACCCTCGCCAAGGCCAGGGCCGTGATGAACTGGGCCTACCGGCTCGCCCCCGGCCCCGACTACTACGTCGGCGGCTACTTCTGGTGGTACGCCTACGAGGACGCGTTCACCGGGCGGCAGCTCCTGCTGCCCGACCTGCGGCAGGCCTTCCTCAACGAGGCCGCGGCACTGGGCGGGTAGCTCAGAGCTCGTCCCAACGGACGGTGGCCCAGGCGGCGGTGAGGACATCGACGAGTTCCGAACCGTCGCCGGGGAGGGCCGACTCGTCGATGCTCGCCAGGGGTTGGGCGTGGCAGTGCGAGTTGGTGGCGACGGCCGCGCGCAGCGGCGGGAGGTCGGCGAGGGTCAGCGGGACGACCGACCAGGGCAGGCCGAGGTGGGTGAGGCCGCGTCGCAAGAGCAGCATGGTGATGCCGGGCAGGGCTTCCCCGTCCGGCCAGAGCACCCGGGCGCCGTCCCAGAGGGCGAGGTTCCAGACCGATCCCTCGCGCAGGCGCCCGTCCCGGCCGAGGAACAGGACGTCGTCGTAGCCGGCCGCCCGCGCCTGCAGCGCCTGGTGGGTCAGGCCCATGGTGGCCAGGTGCTTCAGGTGCGGCAGGTCGCGCTCATAAGTGGCGGTCCGGACCCGCAGCGGCGGCCGCGGCTCCTCGCTGACCGGGTCGGCGACCGCGACCATCAGGTCCGGTACGTGCGGGACGCCGACCTGCGGGACGACCGTCACCTGGACCGAGGCGTCGCGTTCGCCGCCGAGCGCGTGCCGGACCAGCCCCCGGATCCGGTCCTCGTCGTGCTCGGCCTCGGCACCGAAGAACGCCCGGGTCCCCGCTTCGAGCCGTGCCAGGTGCAGGTCGAGGCCGCGCACCCGCCCGCCGCGCACCTGCATCGAGGTGAAGTGCCCGTAGTTCCAGGTCGCCGCCCGGTAGACGTCCGCGACCTCTGCGGGCCGGCCGTTGATCTCGATGTTCCGCACCCGCGCCATGCTGCCACGTCCACGCACGGAGAAGATCATCCACCCCCGGCCGCCGCCTGCCCGGAGGCCACGCGGCGCACGGAGCGGTGAAATTCCGTCAGCGGCCGCCGCCGGACGGGATAGCGTCCCGGCATGACCAGCTCAGCGCACCCCGTGACCGCCGACGACCTCGACCAGGCCGTCCAGCTCGCCCTGACCACCCTCCGCCAGGCCCCGCCCACCACCGACTGGGACCGTCCGGCCGGCGCCCTCACCTGGACCTGCTGGGAGACGGTGGAGCACCTGGCCGACGACCTCTTCGCCTACGCCGCCCAACTCGGGCCGCGCAGGCCTCCGTTGACCGGGGAGGTGCCGTTCGTCTGGGAGGCCCGGCGCGAGGGCGGCCCGGCCAACGCGATCCACGCGGACCGTGCGGCCGGGCCGGAGGGGCTGCTCCAAGTCCTTGAGGCGGCCGGGTCGTTCCTCGTCGCGCTGGTCCGGGTCTCCGCCCCGGAGGTACGGGCGTACCACGGCTACGGCATCTCCGACCCGGAGGGCTTCGCCGCGATGGGCATCGTCGAGACCCTGGTCCACACCCACGACCTGGCGGAGGGGCTCGGGCTCGCCTGGGAGCCCCCGGCCGGGCTGTGCGCGCGGACGGTGGCGCGGCTGTTCCCGGAGGCCCCGACCGGGGAGGACCCGTGGCGGACGCTGCTCTGGTGCACGGGCCGCGCGGACCTGCCGGGGCGTCAGCGCCCCGTCCGCTGGCGGTGGGACGGCCGTCCGGCCGCCGAGCGGACGGGGTGAGACGGGGCGCAGCCGCGGCTCAGTGGTGGATCTCGGCCCGCAGCAGGTTCGGGTCCGGCGGCTGCTCGAAGAAGGCCCCGCTGGTGACGTACACGGAGCCGTCGCGGACCGCGACCGAGGTGGGGTTGGAGAGCCCGTCCTGCTTGGTGAGCACCACCGTCCGCTTCCCGCCGGTGGTGACGTGGACCAGTTCACCGGCCACGTTGCGGGCCGCCAGCAGGTCGTCCCGGTGGCCGGTGAAGTTGAAGTCGTCGATGCCGTCGAGCCCGGTGATCCGGGTCTCGACCGGCCCGGGAAGGGCATCCGGGTCCGAACCGACGGCGATCCGCAGGACGGTGCCGCAGTCGGTGTTGGAGACCCAGACCGCGCCGTGGTGGTAGCGGACCCCGTTGGCCCCGATGAACCCGTTGGGCCGCAGGTCCGGGTGGATCGCCCAGGCCAGCGGCACGCCGCCGTCGACCGGGACCCGCCAGACCACGCCCATCACCGAGTCGGCGGCGTAGAGCTGACCGTGCTTCCGGTCCAGGGTCAGGCCGTTGGGGATGCCGTCCGGCGGCAGGGCGCTGATCTGCTCGGGCTCGCAGCCGGGGCGGATCCGCCAGATGCCGGTGAGCTTGGTGCCGGTGACGTAGTTGACGTAGAGGGTGCCGTCGTCGGCCCGGACGATGCCGGTGAGCGCGGCGTAGCCGAAGAGCGGCGTGGCGGGGTGCTCCTCGGTGGGCAGGGTGGCCAGGATCGTCACCTGCCCGTCGGGGGCGACCCGGGCCACCTGGCCGCTGCGCAGCAGGGTGAGGTCGGCGCTGCCGTCGGGTTCGAGAGCGACGTTCTCCGGCAACTGCCCTGCGGCGAAGTCGAAGTGGGCCGCGATGTGCGGATCTGAGAGCGGCGGGGCGACGGCCACGGCCGAGGCGGGGACGAGCAGGGCCAGCGCGAGCGCGCCGGCACCGGCCAGGCGGGTGGAGCGGTACACGGGTACTCCTCTACGGGGACGCGCCGGGCGCCGGTGGGGACACGGGCCCGGCCTTGCCGAAAGCAGAGCACGCCGCCCCCGTCCCCGCCCGTCGGCCCGGCACCCCGCCCGGGGCCTGACGCCCCGCCACACCGCGCCCGGCCCGAAGCCGTCCCCCGCACGGCGGACACCGGTTCGGCCCCGCCTCAGCCGGAGCGCCGGTCCTCCCGGTAGGCGGCCGGGGAGGTGCCCAGGGCACGGCGGAAGGTACGGCGCATCACCTCCGGCGAGCGGTATCCCGTCAGGTGGGCGATCCGGTCGACCGTGTCGGAGGTGTCGGCCAGTAGCAGGCACGCCGCCTCCAACCTGGTCCGTTCGACGTACCGCCCCGGCGGGGTGCCCGTCTCGGCCGTGAACGCCCGGGTGAACTGACGCAGCGACAGACCCGCACGCCGGGCCAGCGCCTCCACGCTCAGATCTGCGCCGGAGTGCTCGGCGATCCACAGCTGCCCCTCGCGCAGCCCGGGTCGCGCGGCGGCCTGGGCCCGCAGCTGGGCCGAGAGCTGGGGCTCGCCGCCCCGGCGGCGGACGGCGATCACCAGGTGCCGGGCGACGGTCATGGCCACCTCCCGGCCGAGGTCCTCCTCGACCAGTTCCAGCGCGACGTCGGCTCCGCTCGCCACCCCCGCCGAGCTGAGCACGGGGCCGTCCCGGAGGTACAGCACGTCCTCGCGCACCGTCAGTCCGGGGTGGCCGGCGGCGAGTTCGGCCGTTCGGCTCCAGTGGGTGGTGACGCTGCGCCCGTCCAGCAGACCGGCCTCGGCGAGCAGGAAGGCACCGGTGCAGAGCGCCACGACCCGCTCCACCCCGGCGGCCGGCCCGTCCCGCAGCAGGCCGGCCAGCCGTTGGTCCACGGCGATCGCCCCGTCCGCGCCGGGCGAGCCGCCCGGGACGAGCAGGGTGTGCGGGCGGGGTGCGCCGGCCAGGTCGAGGTCCGGCGTCAGGCGCAGGCCACTGGTGGTGCGGACGGGAGTCCGGCGAGGCGGTGCGGATCCGGTAGACCGGGCCGTCCGGCGTGCCGGGAGCGCGGCCGAGGGCGTGGGCGTTCGCGCCCGCGAGCACCTCCACGGCCCCGGCCGCGCCCAGCCCGGCCACACCCTCCGACAGCACCACCAGTACCTCACGGGCCTTCACGCGTCCCAGCCTCGGCCCGGCCCGGGGCGGTCGCAAGGCCGCCGGACAGCGGGTGGCCCGGATGGTGGGCGGCCCGGATGGTGGGCGGCCCGGATGGTGGGGATTCCGTCCTTGCCCGGGTACGGGAGGCGGACCAAGCTCGGTGACAGGGCCGCTGCCCGTCCGGGGCACGGCCGTCCGACTACATGGCGATCTACAACCGCGAGTGCCGTTAGGGAGGGCCGGGCCGTGCGCCGAACCAGTTACCACACCAGGCAGACCGGGGACACCGACTGCGGCCCGGCCTGTGTCCGCACCGTCCTGCGACGGCACGGACTGACGGTCGACACCGCCGTGCTCCGGGACTCGGTCGGCCTCGGCGAGCGGGGCTCCAGCCTGCTCCGGCTGCGACAGGTGCTCGCCGGTTACGGCACGGAGAGCCTGCTTCTGAAGCTGGACGTCGGCCAACTGGCCCGCGCGGTCCGGACGGCCGGGCCGGCCATCGTGCCGATCCGGGTGGAGGAGCGCCCGCACTTCGTGGTGGTGCACCGGGCCGGGACCGACGGCGCCTTCACCGTCAGTGATCCGCTGCGACCGCGACCGGTCCGGATCGGCCGGGCGGACCTCGCCGAGGTCTTCCTCGGCGCCGCCCTGGTGACGGAGAGTCCGCCCCCTGCCACCGGCGGCGGCGCCGGCATCCCGGCCGCACCGTCCTCCGTCCACTGCTGCGGGGGTGCCGTCCGGCCCTTCTCCTGGTCCTGCTGCTCACCCTCCTGGTCTCCGGAGTGGTGCTGCTCACCGGGATCTTCCTGCAGATCGCCCTCGACGTGCTGGCGCGCGGTGGTGGGGAGCGCGCGCTGGCCGCGATCACCACCGGATTCGCCGTCGTGGTGCTGGCCGCCGCCGGGGTGCAGTACCTGCGCGGCCGGGTGCACGAGCGCCCGTACGGCCCGGACGGTGCGGAGCCTCCGAGCGTCCGGCTGGCCGTCCGCTCCGACCACGACGGGCACCGGCCGGAGGTCGTGGCCCCTCGTGACAAGCCCCTCCGCTACGGCCGGCTGGTCGAGCTCTCGGCGGCCGAGGAGCCGCAGAACCCGAAGTGGTCGTACTACCGCGCCCAGGCCGAGCTGCTCGGCCCTCTCCCGCCCCGGCGGGCCCAGGGCCCCTACCGCGAACTCGCCAGGCTGCTGGACGAGTTGCCCACCGAAGCCCCCGGCTACTGGAGCGAACGGCGCGGCGACTCCTGGGCCTTGCTCTGCGACTTGGCGCTCCGCTTCGGCGGCGCGGCCGAAATCGCCGAGCGCACAGCACAGTTGGACCGGTCCGGACGACATGAGGAGGCCGTCCTCTACCGATCGCCGGCCGCCGCCGGCGCCGCGTTCCGCACCCTCTCGGGAGTGGTCGACGCCATCGAGTCGCTCCCTCCCGGTGACCGACCGCACGGCTCCCGCCGGGCCGGCACCCTCTACGAGCTGGAGGCCCTGGCCGCCCTCGCGGCCGGACGGCACGGGGAGCTGCGCGCCGCACTGGTGCGCGCCTCGGCCGCCGGCGCGGGCGCGGGCCTCCGGAACGAGCTGGCGGGGTTGCTCCGGGTGACGCAGAGTCAGGAGCGGGCACCCCGGCCCCACCGACCCCGGACGGCGGCGGGCCCCGCCGCAGTCCCGACCGCGCACGAGTGAAGAGGAGCAGGCCATGGGCCTCGAGGACATGCCGATGGACGACTGGAAGATCCGTTCCGCCGAGGGCAAGGAGTACGCCTTCGACGACGAGGAGGAGGCCCGGCAGGCCCTACCGGAGTACGGCGAGGGGGCGACGCTCTGGAAGCGCCGGGCCTACCGGGGCCTCCTGCACCTGACCATGTCGCCGGGTGGCTGGACGCAGGTCACGGTCTGAGCGGCGGTCAGCTCTGGGCGTTGTAGAAGCCGATCAACAGGGCTCCCCACCAGCCGAGTTGGGAGACCAGGGCGGAGACCGCGCCCCGCACCAGCAGGGGGCGGGGCGGCCGTTCGTCGCCGCAGACCGCCAGACGCCGCTGGAGTGCGCCCGCCTGGACGCCGTTGAGGGCGATCATCAGCACCAGGACCAGCTTGAGCTGGGTGAGGCCGGAGTCGAGGTGGGGCTCCAGCAGGACGCCGCTGAGCGTGAGACCGGCCAGGCCCGCCCAGATGGGGGTGTGCAACGGGGCCGCCAGCTCCAGGACTTGGCACAGCGTGCGGCGGCCGAGCAGCCAGAGGGCGCCGACGTAGTCGACGGCGAGGACGGCGCCGAAGCCGGCCACCAGGGAGACCAGGTGGACCAGCAGGGCGGCCGTGTGCAGGGCCGGGGCGGCCCGGACGTGGCCGGCGGTCCAGGCGCTGGCGGCCCAGAAGGCGGCCAGCGCCAGCGACACGAGGGCATGGCGAAGTGCTCTGCCGCGCGGGGGCACGGCAGGTTCCGACTGAGGCATGGGGGTGCTCCCGGGTGGGGGTCCGGCAGGCTGACGCAGTGTCAGGTCAGGGTTCCGCTTTCCTGCCAGCCCCGTCAATAGGTCTGGACCAATCGGAGAGCGGTCCCCCTGCCGGGCGGTGCCCGGGCGCACACGAACGGTTCAGGTCCGGCCCGAGCGGGCCGCGGTCAGGGCGCCGTCCGGCGGATCACCGCAACCGCCTCGGCGATCTGGATGTCCGTCAGGTCGCCCCGGGCGGTGAGCCGCAGGCGCGAGATGCCGTCCGGCACGGACGGCGGGCGGAAGCAGCCGACCGCGAGCCCGGCGGTGCGGCAGTCGGCCGCCCAGCGGACGGCCGCCTCCGGCCCGGGGGCCCGGACCGAGACCACGGCGGCGTCCGGGGTGCTGGCCTCCAGGCCGGCCGCGGTCAGCTGGGCGGAGAGCAGCCGGGCCACCTCGCGGGCCCGCTCGGCGCGCTCCGGCTCGGCCCGCAGCAGACGCAGCGCGCCGAGCGCCGCGCCGACGGCGGCCGGGGCCAGGCCGGTGTCGAAGATGAAGGTGCGGGCGGTCTCGGTGAGGTGCCTGATCACCCGTCGGGGGCCGAGCACGGCGCCGCCCTGGGAGGCCAGCGACTTGGAGAGCGTGACGGTGGCGACCGTGTCCGGGGCACCCGCCAGACCGGCGGCGGCGAGCGCGCCGCTGCCGCCGGGGCCGAGCACCCCGAGGCCGTGCGCGTCGTCGATCAGCAGCGCGGCGCCGTGGGCGCGGGCGGCGGCGGAGAGCTCGCCGATCCGGGCGGCGTTGCCGTCCACCGAGAAGACCGAGTCGCTGACCACCAGGGCGCGGCGGTGGCTCCGGGCGGCGAGCGCGGCGGCCACGGCGGGCGGGTCGTCGTGCGGGGCGCGGTGCACGTCGCTGCGGGAGAGCCGGCAGCCGTCGATCAGCGAGGCGTGGTTGTTGGCGTCGGAGACGATCAGCGTGTCCGGGTCGGTGAGCGCGGTGAGCGCGGCCAGGTTGGCGGCGTACCCGGAGGAGAAGACCAGCGCGGCCTCCACCCCGCAGAAGTCGGCGAGCTCCTGCTCCAGCTCGGTGTGCAGCGCGGTGGTGCCGGTGACCAGCCGGGAGCCGGTGGAACCGCCGCCCCAGCGCAGCGCGGCGTCGGCGGCGGCCCGGGTGACGGCGGGGTGGTGGACCAGGCCGAGGTAGTCGTTGCTCGCCAGGTCGAGCACCGGATCCTCGGCGGGACGGCTGCGCAGCGTCCTGGTCAGCCCGGCGGCGGCGCGCAGCTCGGCCGCCTCGTCGAGCCAGTCGAAGACGGCGGCGGGGGCGCTGGTGGCGGCGGGCTGGGCGGAGTGGACCATGGCCCGCACTCTGTCATCCGACCGGCCGCAGGACAACGCCCGCCGTGCTGGGCTGCTGCCGCGACACCCCCGCTGACCTGCGATGACACTGGGGCCCGGGGTGGCGCGTGTGGCTCAGTTCACGCCCTCGCGCAGCGCCGCGCCCGCCCCTGCCGAAGCCTTCGGAGGGGCGGGCGCGGCGAGGACCGGCGCGGTGACGGCGGGTCAGACCACGGGCTTGACGTTCGTGCCCTCGCCGAAGGCGTCGGCGGCGTCCGCCGCGGTGGCCGGGGGCTGGTCGGCGACGGCGCGTTCCTCCGCCTCGACCTCCTCGGTGGACTTCGGGCGGCCGATGGAGACGGTCAGCTCGTCCCGGGCCGGATCGGCGTCGGCCAAGATGGTGTCACCGGGCCGGAGTTCGCCGCCGAGCAGCAGCGAGGCCACCTTGTTGTCGAGCTCGCTCTGGATGGTGCGGCGCAGCGGGCGGGCGCCGAAGGCGGGCTGGTGGCCGTGGGCGACCAGCAGCTTGCGGGCGGCCTCGGTCACCTCCAGCTCCATGCCCTGGGCACGGACCCGCCGTTCACTGCCCTTGAGCAGCAGGTCGACGATCTGTCCGAGGTCGTCCTCGGTGAGGGCGTCGAAGATGACGGTGTCGTCGATCCGGTTGAGGAACTCGGGCGGGAAGTGTGCCTGAAGGTCGCCCAGCAGCGCGTCCCGGATCGAGGCGGTGTCGCCCTTCGCGGCCAGGATGCGCTGGGCGCCGATGTTGCTGGTGAGGATGACCACGGTGTTGCGGAAGTCGACGGTGCGGCCCTGACCGTCGGTCAGGCGGCCGTCGTCCAGCACCTGGAGCAGGGTGTTGAAGACGTCGGGGTGGGCCTTCTCCACCTCGTCGAAGAGCAGCACGCTGTAGGGCTTGCGGCGGACCTTCTCGGTGAGCTGCCCGGCCTCCTCGTAGCCGACGTACCCGGGCGGGGCGCCGACCAGCCGGGAGACGGTGTGCTTCTCCTGGAACTCGCTCATGTCGAAGCGGATCAGCCGGTCCTCGTCGCCGAACAGCAACTCGGCCAGCGCTTTGGCCAGTTCGGTCTTGCCGACGCCGGTCGGGCCGAGGAAGAGGAAGGAGCCGACCGGCCGGTCCGGGTCGCCCATGCCGGCCCGGCTGCGCCGCACCGCCTCGGAGATCGCCACCACCGCCTCGTCCTGGCCGATCACCCGGCCGTGCAGGGCGTCCTCCAGCTTGAGCAGCCGGTCCTTCTCGCTCTCGGTCATCTGGGCGACCGGGATGCCGGTCCGTCGGGAGAGCACCTCGGCGATGTCGTCCACCGTCACCGCCATCACGCCCTCGCGACGCTCGGCGATCCCGACCAGTTCGGACTCGGCCTCGGCGATCTGCTTCTTCAACTCCCCGGCCCGGTCGAACTCCTCGGCCGCCACCGCCTGGTCCTTCTCCCGGCGCAGCTTGGCGATCCGGTCCTCCAGGCCGATCGCCGGGGTGGACTTGCCGAGCGACTTGAGCCGCACCCTGGCCCCGGCCTGGTCGAGCAGGTCGATCGCCTTGTCCGGCAGGAAGCGGTCACTGACGTAGCGGTCGGAGAGCTCGGCCGCGGCCACCAACGCGTCGTCGGAGAACCGGACTTGGTGGTGCTCCTCGTAGGCGTCGCGCAGGCCCTCCAGGATCTGGACGGTCTCCGGCACGCTGGGCTCGGGCACCAGCACCGGCTGGAAGCGGCGCTCCAGCGCGGCGTCCTTCTCCACGTGCTTGCGGTACTCGTCGATGGTGGTGGCGCCGATCACGTGCAGTTCGCCGCGGGCCAGCGCGGGCTTGAGCATGTTGCCCGCGTCCATCGCCCCCTCGCCGCCCGCTCCGGCCCCCACCACGGTGTGCAACTCGTCGATGAACAGCACGAGTTCGTCGGAGGACTGCTTGACCTCGTCGATCACCCCCTTGAGCCGCTCCTCGAACTCGCCGCGGTACTTGGCGCCGGCCACCATGCCGGACAGGTCCAGCGAGACCACCCGCCGGCCCTCCAGCGTCGCGGGCACCTCACCGGCCACGATCCGCTGGGCCAAGCCCTCCACGATGGCGGTCTTGCCGACACCCGGTTCGCCGATCAGCACCGGGTTGTTCTTGGAGCGGCGGGAGAGGATCTCGACGGTCTGCTCGATCTCCTCGGCCCGGCCGACCACCGGGTCGAGCTTCCCGGCCCGGGCGTCGGCGGTGAGGTCGCGGCCGTACTCGTCCAGGGTCGGGGTGCCGGAGGCCGTGCCGGAGGCGCCGCCCTCCGCGGCGGCGGCCCGGTCGGTGTCGGTGCGCAGCCGCTTGAGGTCACCGCCGCCCGAGGTGAGCAGCTTGGCCGCGCCGGAGTCCGGGTCGTCCAGCAGCGCGCCGAGGACGTGCTCGGGGCCGATGTAGGAACCACCGGGGCCGCCGGAGGCCTGCGAGCGGGTGTACGCGGCGCGCAGCACCCGCTTGGCGGCGGGGGTGAGCCTCGGCTCGGCGGACGGGGTGCCGGAGACGCCCGGCATCACCTTGACGATCTCCTCGGCCAGCCGGTCCGGATCCACCCCGGCCTGCACCAGCAGGCCGCGGGCCGGTTCGACCAGCGTGCAGGCCCAGAGCAGGTGCCCGGTGTCGAGGTCCTCGCTGCCGTCCTCCTCGGCCCGTGCCTGGGCCCGGCCGATCAGTTCGCGGGCCGAGTCGGAGAGCAGCTTGCCGATCGGCACCCGCTGGACGGCCGGCGGCGAGGAGGCCGGCGACATCCCGAAGAAGCGGTTCAGCAGGTCGGAGAACGGGTCCGGCCCGTCGCCGGCGCCGAAGGAACCGAAGGGGGGCATGGTCATGAGCGGTACGACCTCCTGGACCCCCCGGCAGACGACGTGGCTGCTGCCCATCCGACCACCGGTCCGGGCCGCGCTCCCTGTGCTGCTGCGCCATCCAGGTAGCGGGTGCCGCGGAGAGGAGTGCCGCACTCTCCGCCATGATCAACTTATACCCCGTCAGGGGGCTTGCCGCAAGGCCCCCTTGAGGGCGCAGAATCACCGCTCGAACGTGGATCACCGATCTTCCTGGGGGAAACGGAATGCGTGTACTGCTGCTGGCGTACGGATCGCGCGGCGACGTGGAGCCGATGGTGGGCCTGGCGCTCGCCCTGCGCTCGGCCGGCGCCGAGGTGCGGTTCTGCGCGCCGCCGGACTTCGCCGAGCTGCTGGCCGACAGCGGGCTGCCGCTGGTGCCGCTGGGCCGGTCGCTGCGGGAGATGGCCCGCGAGGCCGTGCTCGGGACCGGCCCGGCCATGACGATGCAGGAGCGGGCGGCCCGGGTGACGGCCGACACCTACGCGGCGGCCCTGCCCGCCGCCGAGGGCTGCGACGCGGTGGTGGCCACCGGGCTGATGCCCGCCGCCGCGGCCGCCCGCGCGGTCGCCGACCGCCTCGGCGTCCCGTACTCCTTCGTCGCCTACTTCCCCAGCTACCTGCCCTCCCCCGACCACCCCCCGCTGCCCTGGCCGGGCCACCCGCTCCCGCCGGAGGAGACCGACAACCGGGTGCTCTGGGAGCGCAACGAGCAGGTGCTGGACGAGCTGTTCGGCGGCGCCGTGAACGCGCACCGGGAGTCGGTCGGCCTGCCCCCGGTCGAGCACGTCCGTCCGCTCGTGCTCACCGACCGACCGCTGCTGGCGGCGGATGCCGTCCTCAGCCCCTGGCGCCCCACCGGCGAGCTGGACGTGGTGCAGACCGGGGCCTTCGCCCGGCCGGACGCGCGTCCGCTCCCGGCCGCGCTGGAGGCGTTCCTGACGGCGGGTGAGGCGCCGGTGTACGTCGGCTTCGGCTCGATGCCGGTGCGGGACGCCGAGGCGGTGGCCCGGGACGCGGTGGCCGCCGTCCGGGCGCAGGGCCGCCGGGTGCTGCTCTCCCGGGGCTGGGCCGGGCTGGCCGCCGAGGAGGCCGCCGACCTGCACGTGGTGGACGAGGTGAACCAGCAGGAGCTGTTCGGCCGGGTGGCGGCCGTGGTCCACCACGGCGGGGCCGGCACCACGACCACCGCCGCCCGGGCCGGCGTGCCGCAGGTGCTGGTGCCCCAGCTCGCCGACCAGCCGTCCTGGGCCCGCCGGGTGGCCGAGCTCGGCATCGGGGTGGCGCACGACGGACCGGTGCCGAGCTTCGACTCGCTCTCGGCCGCGCTCGCGGCGGCCCTCACCCCGGAGACCGCGGCCCGGGCGAAGGAGCTGGCCGCCACGCTGCGCACCGACGGCGCCGCGACGGCCGCCCGGCTGCTGCTGGCGGGGCACCGGGCCTGACCGAAGGACGGCGGGGCGGGCGTCCGGCCCGGGTGTCCGACACCACTCGGCGCTTCTGTCGCCCGCCCCGCCCCTCCGTGCGACGATCCGAGCACTGCCTCCAGCCACGAGGAGGGCCGGGTGTCGCTGGACATACTGAGCGAGGAGCAGGCCAGGGCCCTGCTCCTCCACCTCGGGCGGCTGTCGCCGGACTCCCCCGGGGCGGCCGCGCTGCCCCGCCTGGTGGCCGACCACACGGTGATGCGCGCGGTGGCCGACGGGACCTCGGTCGGCATCGCCGTCCTCGACACCGGGCTGCGCTACCGCTACGTCAACGCGGCGCTGTCCGCGATGAACGGCGCCCCGGCCGACGACCACCTCGGCAAGGGCCTGGCCGACGTGGTCCCGGGCATCAACGTCGAGCACACCGAGGCCGCGCTGCGCTCCGTCCTGGAGACCGGACGCCCCGTGGTCCACCTGGTCGAGGGCATCACCACCCCGGACGGCTCGGGTCTGGCCCGGTTCTGGCACAACGCCTTCCACCGCCTGGAGGACGAGGACGGTGCCCCGCTCGGCGTGGTCGCCCTGGTCCTGGAGATCACCGAGGACCGGCGGATCCGCGAGGCCCTCGCGCTGGCCTCCACCCGGCTCTCCCTCTTCGACGAGGCCGCCACCCGGATCGGCACCACCCTGGACGTCCGGCAGACCTGCCAGGAGCTGACCGAGCTGCTGGTGCCCCGGCTGGCCGACCTCGCCGTGGTCGACGTGCTCGACTTCGAACACCACCACTCCCCCATCCACCCGCACCAGGCGCTCCAGCTCCGCCGCCTGGCCCTCTCCGCCGTCCGCGGCCTGGCCGGGGCCGCACAGCGGATCGGCGCTCCCGGATCGCCCGTCGTCCCTAGGCCGGGATCGGACCTCACCCGCTGCCTCGACGAACAGCGCCCGGTCATCTCCGACCTGCTCGGCAGGGACGGCTCCGGGCTGCACGGCCTGCCGCCCGAGCGGATCGCCCTGCACCGCGAACTCGGCCTGCACTCCGCCTGCCACGTCCCGCTGACGGCCCGTCACGACGTGATCGGCGTGGTCTCGCTGGCCCGCACCGCCGGCTCCCCGTCGTTCACCGCCCAGGAGGCCGATCTGGCGGGCGAGTTGGCGCTGCGGGCGGCCAACTCCATCGACAACGCCCAGCGGTACGCCCACGAGCGGCGCAGCGCCGTGCTGCTCCAGCGCGCCCTGCTCTCCGACCCCACCGTGCCCGGCTCCGGCGTGGAGTGCGCCCGGCGCTACCTGCCGGCCGGGGCGGCGGCCGAGATCGGCGGGGACTGGTACGACAGCCTGGCCCTGCCCGACGGCTGCACCCTGCTGACCGTCGGCGACGTGATGGGCCACGGCCTGGACGCCGCCGCCACCATGGCCGAGTACCGCTCCGTGATCCGCACCCTCGCCCTCCAGGGCCTGCCGCCCGAGGCGATCCTCGACGCGGCCGAACGCACCGTCCAGGCCCTCGGCCAGGAGCGGGTGGCCACCTGCCTGACCGTCGCCTTCTCCCCCGCCACCCGCACCGCCGCCCTCGCCACGGCCGGCCACCTGCCCCCGCTGCTGATCCCGCCGGACGGCCCGCCCCGCCTGATCGACCTCCCCGTCGGCCCCCCGCTCGGCGCCGGCCCCGGCCCGCACCGCAGCCGCTCCCTGCGGCTGCGGCCCGGCTCCGTGCTGCTGCTCTACACCGACGGCCTGGTCGAGCGCCGCGACGAGGACATCGACCAGGGGCTGGCCGCCCTCGCCGCCCTCCCCTTCGACCCGGCCGGCCCCCTGGAGTCCGTCCTCGACACCGCCGTCTCCCTGCTGGTCGGCGCCCGGGTCGGCGACGACGTCTCGCTGCTCGCGGTGCGCACCGCCTGACGGCGGGCCGGCCAAATCCGTTCGCCACCGGTGCACGCAGGCCCTACGCTCGGGCCGGTCTTCCGAGGAGGGGCAGAACGATGAGCGGGATCGCGGCAGTTCGAGCGGTGAACCGGCTGGCGGCGCGGTGGGCGGAGCTCGCGGACGGCGGCAGTACGGTCTTCATGCCGACCGGGGTGTGGCCGCTGCTGGCCTTCCTGGCGGCGGGTGCGCACGGCCCGGCGGCCGCCGAGCTGGAGCAGGCCCTCGGCATGCCCAGCGGCGAAGCCGCCGAGCACGCACGGGAGTTGGTCGACACCTTGCGCAAGCTCCCCGGGTCCTCGGCGGCGGTCGGTCTGTGGACCTCGGACCTGTTGCGCCCGGAGCCGACCTGGCTGGCCGGTCTGCCGCTCGACGTGCACGGGGCCCTGTCCGGCGACGCGGTCCAGGACCGGCGCCGTCTGGACGCCTGGGCCTCCCGCAACACCGGCGGCGAGGTCGAGTCGATGCCGGTCGCGCTCGACCGTGACACCCGGCTGGTGCTCGCCTCCGCGCTGACCGTCAGGACGGAGTGGCTCCGCCCCTTCCACGACTCCTTTGGCGGGCCCGAGTCCGGCCCGTGGGCCGGCCGCCCGTTCGCGTTCCTGTCCCGGGTCACCAGCCTCCTCGACCGCGCCGCGGTCGCCGACACCCCGGCCGGACCGGTCACCGAACTCCGGGTCCTGGGCCGCAACGACATCGACGTCCACCTGCTGCTCGGCGAGGAGGGGGCGAGCCCCGGCGCCGTACTCGGTGCGGGCCTGGGCATCCTCGCGGGAACCGTGCCGAGGGTGACCGCCGACCTGCTGCCGACCGGACGGCCCGGCCCTGGCCTGGACATCGCCTGGACCCGGAGCATGGATCGCGGCGACTACCTGTGGGCCTTCGTCCCCGCGTTCTCCGTCCGGGCCGACCACGACCTGCTGGCCCGCCCCGAGGTGTTCGGCCTCGCCGCCGCCACCGACCCGGAGCCCCCGACCGGCCACTTCTCCGGGATCTCCACCGCCGAGCCGCTGGTCATCGGTTCCGGACAGCAGTCAGGGACCGCGGCCTTCGGCGCCAACGGCTTCCGCGCTTCCTCGGTCACCGCGTTCGGCGTGGCCGCGGGCGGCGCTCCGAAGCCGCGGTACCGGGTCAAGTCCGTCGCCGTGCACTTCGACCGCCCGTTCGGCTTCCTCGCCGTCCACCGCACCTCACGCCTGGTGCTCGCCGCCGGCTGGGTCGCCGAACCGCAGCCCGCTGAGGAACCGGCCTGGGACGAGGAGGACGAGGCCTGAGCGACGACCGTGGGCCGGCGTTTGGTGGTCCGGGGCCGGGGTAGCGATGGCCCGCACCGATCATCGGACAACAGGAGGACCACCGTGACGGCCGACCCCTCGACCGAGCCGACCTCCGGGCCGGACACCGGGACCCGCCACGAGCTCCGCGACGCGATCCACCGCACCGACGTGAGCGGTCTGCTACGGTCGCGCGTCAACGCCGCGAGCGGCATCGACTGGGCACTGCTGAAGGACGTCCCGCTCGACAAGTACCTCGACGAGCAGAGCCGGGCCTCGGTGCGGCAGCTCCTCGCCGAGGTGGACGAGCGCTTCGGTTCGGGCGACGACCTGGAGGCCGTACAGCTCCTCCGGGCGACACCGGAGTGGCAGGCCGTGGTGGACAGCGGATGGATGGCCGCCGACGGGCCGGCCAGTGACGTGCTGCTGGTGCTGATCGGCTCGGACCGGGTCATGGAGGGGCCTTTCCTACCGCTCCCCGGCGAACCGGTGTCCTTCCACGTGAACCAGCAGACGGACAACGGCTCCAACATCGCGGTGCTGCTGTTCTCCGGCCGCCTGGTCTGGGGCGGGGAGGGCGGCCGCGACTACACGGTGAGCGGGAACCTGATCGCCCGCAGCAGCGTGCGGGGCCGGGCCACGGTGTGGCTCCAGTACGGCGCGACCGACGAGAGTTGGCGGGACTCGGAGGAGACCGAGGTGTCCAACCTCAGCCAGTCCACCCGGGAGATCACAGTCACCGGCACCGTCAAGCCCGGCCAGCAGCTCGAACTCCGCCTCGGCACCTGGTCGCACGCGGGCTGGAAGTACTCCACACGCCAGACCTTCGCCCCCGTGGCCTGAGGTCATCACTGGGCCTGACGGGTGGTTCGAGGCCGGGCGGGCGGGCGGGTCGCGGCCGCGGATCGTGACGGCGGGTCAGGATGCCTCTTCGGGAGGAATCTTGACGCACAGCGCGCACGGACAGCACCACCAGCCGGAGCAGCACCGACCGGAGCGTGACCTCCAGGAGAAGGGGCTCAAGTCGGGGGCGGTCGGCCTGGTGGCCAGCGTGGTGCTGAGCGTCTCCTCGGTCGCCCCGGTGTACGCGCTCACCGCCACCCTGGGGCCGACCGTGGCCCAGGTCGGGCTGCAGATGCCGGCCGTCTTCCTGGCGGGCTTCCTGCCGATGCTCCTGGTGGCCTACGCCTACCGGGAGTTGAACCGGGTGATGCCGGACTGCGGCACCTCCTTCACCTGGACGGCCAAGGCCTTCGGGCCGCACCTGGGCTGGATGTGCGGCTGGGGCCTGGTGGTGGCCACCATCATCGTGCTGTCCAACCTGGCCGGGGTCGCGGTCTCCTTCTTCTATCTGATGCTGGCCCAGGTCTTCGAGAACCCGGACCTCGCCGACCTGGCGCACAACCGCGGCCTCAACGTCCTGACCTGCCTGGTCTTCGTTGGCCTGGCCACCGCCATCGCGTACCGGGGCGTGACCCTCACCAAGGAGGTCCAGTACGTCCTGGTGGGGCTGCAGCTGACGGTGCTGGCGCTCTTCTCGCTGTTCGCCTTCGTCAAGGCCGGGCAGGGGCGCTCGCCGCTGGCCATCGAGTTCAGCTGGCAGTGGCTGGACCCGTTCGCGGTGCAGTCCTTCGCCGCCTTCACCGCCGGGCTCTCGCTCTCCCTGTTCATCTACTGGGGCTGGGACACCTCACTGACCGTCAACGAGGAGACCGCCGGCTCCGCCGCCACCCCCGGCCGGGCCGCCCTGCTCACCATGGTGGTGATCCTCACCGGCTACCTGGTCACCGCCGTCGCCACCCAGCGCTTCGCCGGGGTCGGCACCGAGTCCTACGGCCTGGGCAACCCGGCCACCGAGGACAACGTCTTCGCGGCCCTGGCCAAACCGGTGCTCGGCTCGCTCTCCATCCTCATCTACGTGGCGGTGCTGGCCAGTTCGGCCTCCAGCCTGCAGACCACCTTCCTGCCGCCGGCCCGCACCATGCTGGCCATGGGCACCTACCGCGCGATCCCCGCCCGGCTCGCCCACATCCACCCGCGGTACGCCAGCCCCTCCACCGCCACCCTGGTGTCCGGGATCGGCACCGCCGTCTTCTACTCCACGATGACGCTGATCAGCGACAGCGTGCTGGTGGACACCATCTTCACCCTCGGCATGATGATCTGCTTCTACTACGGCCTCACCGCCTACGCCTGCGTCTGGTACTTCCGGCGCGAACTCACCTCCTCCGTCCACTCGTTCTTCTTCAAGGGCGTCTTCCCACTGCTCGGCGCCGCCCTGCTGACCGCCGTCTTCCTCAAGACCGCCGTCGACACCTGGGACCCGTCCTACGGCTCCGGCACCTCCCTCTTCGGCGTCGGCACCGTCTTCCTGATCGGCTTCGGCCTGCTGGCCCTCGGCGTGGTGCTGATGCTGCTCTGGCGCCACCACGCCCCGGCCTTCTTCCGCGGCGAGACGCTCCGCCACGACACCCCGTCCCTGGTGGTCGAGGACTAGAGCGAGGTCAGCGCGCTCCGGGACAGCGAGCGCAGGACGGCCGGGTGGTCGACCGGGTCACCGTCGCCGTTGGTCGCGCCCAGGTGGGCCACCAGGTCCTGCGGGTCCAGGCGGTGCGCCTCGGCCTCGCCGAGGAGGTGCTCGACCGGGGCGGCGGCGGTGAGGTGGCGGCGCAGGTCTCGGAGGAGGTCGGCGCGGTCGACGACGTCGCTCATGCCGCAGTCCAGGCCGTCGTCGTCGAGGTCGTCGGGGTAGGGGGCGCGGGCCCAGGTGCCGTCCTCGTACCAGTAGACGCAGCCGATCTCGTTGCCCGCGATCCGGTCGCGCAGCTCCTCGTACGGCAGCCAGTCAGGGCCACCCGCGAGCACGTCGACCGGCGGCTCGTACCACTTGACCTCGCTGGACTCGTCCTCGCCGTAGAGGACGAAGCGTCCCTCGCCGCAGCGGGAGAGCACCCACCAGGTGCAGCCGGAGTCGTCCCAGTGCAGGCCGTCCTCGTCGATCCACCGGCCGTGGCGGTGGACCGACGGGCGGGCCTCGGCCTCGGTGGTGGCGGTCAGCGCGGCGAGCAGCGCCCAACGTGCCCAGAGCACCTCGGCCGGTGGGAGGTCCTGCGGCAGTCCGGGCCGGTTGACGGTCATTCAAGTGCCCCCGTGTGAGCGTTCGGTCGGTGATCACCACCACCCTACGGGGGTGTCACCGGGCGCCGTCGATGGCGTACGGTCCGTACTGAAGCGCCGTCGGAGGGTGAGGAGCGGACCGGTGTCCACGGAAGCAGTGACCGCAGCACCTCCCATGCCCCGGCTGGACCCGGCGGTGGCGGCCGCCTGGCGGGCCCGGGGCGGGGAGCTGGTGGAGCTCCTGGCCGCCGCCCGGGACGAGGTGGGGCCGGTGGCAGGGGTGCCGGTCGGGGACCGGCCGACGGTGCTGGTGACCGGGCCGGCCGAGGTGCAGCACGTGCTGGCACACCATCCGGAGCGCTACGTGAAGCGCTCGCACCGGGCCAGGATGCTGATCGGCGACGGTGTGCTGGCCGCCACCGGGGAGGCCTGGAAGCGCCAACGGAAGCTGCTGCAGGGCCAGTTCACCGGCACCGGGATGCGCCGCTACGAGCGGCGGATCGCCGCCGCGGCACGCACCGCCGCCGGGCGCTGGGCCCGCTCGGCGGCCGAGGGCGCGGTGGTGGACCTCGGCGACGAGATGCGTCGCTACGCGCTCGACACCATCTGGCGCGCCCTCACCGGCCATCCGCTGGACGACGCCACCGACCGCGAACTCGGCGCCGTGGCCACGGTGGTGGCCCGGATGCCGGAGCTGCCGGCCGACGCCTCGGACGCCGCGGCGGCGGTGGCCGGGGAGCTGGCCCGGATCGACCTGATCGCCGAGCGCGCCATCGAGGCCGCCCGCTCGGGCCCGGCCGGGCCGGACGGCCCGGGGCTGCTGGCCCTGCTCACCGAGGAGGGCCACGGCTACCCGGACCGGCTGATCCGCGACGAGCTGGTCACCCTGCTGGTGGCCGGGCACGAGACCACCGCGACCACCCTCACCTGGCTGTTCCTGCTGCTGGACCGTCACCCCGGCGCCCGGGAGGCCGCACTGGCCGCCGGCGTGGAGGGCTCGCCGCAGCGCCGCGAGGCGGTGCTCGCCCTGGTCCACGAGACCCTGCGCCTCTACCCCTCCGCCTGGCTGCTCCCCCGCCACGCCCTGGAGCCCGACGTGCTCGGCGGCCACCGGATCGAGGCCGGCACCGACGTCCTGGTCTGTCCCTACCTCACCCACCGCGACCCGTCCCGCTGGCCCGACCCCGAACGCTTCGACCCCGCCCGCTTCACCACCCCGGGCCGCCGCCCCGCCGAACTCGGCGCCTACCTCCCCTTCGGCCTCGGCGCCCGCGCCTGCCTCGGCACCCAGTTCGCCCTCCGCGAGACCGCCGCCCTGCTCGAACTCCTGCTCCCCGCCTGGACGACGACCCTCCACGACCCCCCGTCCGGCGCCTCCTACAGCATCACCGTCCGCCCCGACGGCCCCGTCCTCGCCACCCTCACCCCGGCGGCGGGAGCCTGAACCACCCCGTCCGCACCAGGGAGGCTTCGGGTACGATCCGCCGTGGAGACGACGGAGACCCTGCGCCGGACCGGCGAGTGAGGAGGCCCCGGCGGTGCGTGCGCTGACCCGGGACGAGGAGTGTCTGCTCGTCAACGCCCGTGAGGGCACCGAGCTCTGGGCGGTGCTGGCCGACCGGGCGGAGACCGAGGAGGACGAGGAGCGTGACTCCTACGTCCCGCTCTTCACCGCGCTGATCACGGACTGGACCCGGGAGGGCTACGTCCGGCTGCGGCAGGGCGGCGCCTGGCCGCACTGGCTGACGGACGGGCGGGACGTGCCGGTGGAGGAGGTCCCCACCGTACTGGCCGACCCGGCCAGTTGGGCGTACGAGGAGGAGCCGGTCTCGGTGGTGGCGGTGGTCGTGGGCGAGCGCCCCGTCGACGACCTGTTCTGAGCCGCACGCCCGGAGGCCGGTGCCAACCACCCGGCGGGGGGATCGGGCACCGGCCTCCGACGGATCAGCCGGCCGTCCGGACGGTGATCGCGGCGGTCACGGCCGCGGCGTTGGCCAGCGCCTCCTCGGGCGTGGCGCCCCTGGTCATCACCGAGCCGGCCCGGTCCCAGGAGCTGCGCAGCGGACGGACCGTCTGGCCGGGCTCCAGGTGGAGCGAGAGGGAGAGCACGCCCGGCAGGGCGCGGGCCTCCTCCACTCCGGTGACGGAGACCACCTCGCCGGGCTCGGCCTGGACGAAGCGCACCGCCGCACCGCCGGCCGCCTCCCGCGGCAGGGGGGCGGGCCGCCCGCCCTGCATGACGGTGTAGAACTCCGCCGCCAGGTTGATCCGGTAGGCCTCCTCGATCAGCATCGGGATGCCGTCGCCGGGGAAGCGCCCGGCGCACTCGACCAGGTACGGGACGCCCTCGCTGACGATCCACTCGCAGTGCACCATGCCGCTGCCGAAGCCCACCGCCCGCAGCACCCTCCCGGTCTCGGCGACCAGCAGCTCCCCGAGCTCGGGCGCGAGGCCCGCCGCCGGGACGGAGTGGCCGAGCTCGATCGGCCGGTCGCCGGGGTAGAGCAGCTTGCCGGTGACGTTGGAGAACAGCACCTCGCCCTCGCGGACCAGCAGTTCGACGCTGAACTCCTCGCCCCGCACGTACTGTTCGACCAGCATCCGCAGCTCGCGCTCACGGTCGGGCACCAGGTAGCCCTCGTCCTGGGTGAGGCAGTCCTGCCAGACCGACTCCAGGCCGTCCAGCGAGTGCAGCACCCGGGTACCCACCGAGGCCTGCCGGTTGGCGGGCTTGAGCACCAGGGAGCCGGGGTGGGCGGCGGCGAACTCCCGCACCTGCTCGGCCGAACCGACCTCCTGGGAGGCCGGGTTGGCGATCCCGGCGGCCCTGGTGACCTTGCGCAGCAGCGCCTTGTCCCGCATCACCTGGGCGGCGCCGGCCCCGGCGCCCGGCAGGCCGTAGCGCTCGGCCAGCCGGGCCGCGAACGGCGTGGCGTACTCCAGCAGCGGGGCGATCAGCGCGGGGTCGAGGTCGGGATAGGTGGCGAAAAACTCGTCGGCCGCACCGGGGAGTTGGTACTCCCACCCGATCAGCTCGCGGAGCATCACGGCACCGTCCAGGGCGGACTTCAGATCGCGGTTGCGGATCACGTCCGGCTCGTCGATGACGATCACCGAGCCGGGGGCGAACTCCTTCACCACCGGGAGGACGTTGACGTAGCCGACGATGATCCAGGGCTGCTGCGAGGTCATCGGGTTCTCCTTCGAGGGCGTGCGGACGGGTTGGTCAGTGGCGGAGTTCGAGGGTGCAGCACTTGGCGCTGCCGCCGGCCTTCAACAGCTCGGTGAGATCGACCCCGTGGGTGCGGAAGCCGCGCTCGCGCAGCTGGGCGGCCAACCCGGTGGCGGCCTCGGGGAGGATCACGTTGAGCCCGTCGGAGACGGCGTTGAGGCCGAAGACCACGGCGTCGGCCTCGGTGGCGATCACCGCGTCCGGGAAGAGGGCACGCAGCACGGCCCGGCTCTCCTCGCTGAACGCGGCCGGGTAGTACATCACCTCGTCCTGGTCGAGCACGGCCAGCGCGGTGTCCAGGTGGTAGAAGCGCGGGTCGACCAGCTGGAGGCCGACCACCGGGCGGCCGAACAGCTCGGCGGCCTCGGCCTGCGAGCGCGGGTCGGAGCGGAAGCCGTTGCCGGCCAGGATGGCGCGGCCGGTGGTGAGGTAGTCCCCCTCCCCCTCGTTGGCGTACTCCGCCTGGACCACCTCGGCGAAGCCCTGGGAGCGGAACCACTCGACGTAGTGGGCGGATTCGCCGTCCCGCTCGGCGTGCCGGAAGCGGGCGACGAGCACCTTGTCGTCGACCACGGTGGCGCCGTTGGCGGCGAAGACCATGTCGGGCAGGGCCGGGTCCGGGGCGATGGTCTGGACGTGGTGGCCGAGCGAGACCAGCAGGTTGTGCAGCACCTCCCACTGGGCCACGGCCAGGGTGTTGGACGTGGGCTTGGCCGGGTTCATCCAGGGGTTGATGGAGTAGGTGACGTCGAAGAAGTCCGGACGGCACATCAGGAAGTGGCGCAGTCTGGCCCGGCGCGGCATCCGCGCGGCCTGGCTGGTGGCGGCGCGGGCGACGGGGGTGAGCAGCTCGGTCATGGCGGCGGGTCCTCTCGCAGACGTGGGGGGGAAGGGTTCAGCTGGTGATGCCGAGGCTGAGCGGGAACCCGGGCCGGCTGCCGAGCAGGTGCGCACCGGCGGACTGCAGGATCTTGTCCTGCGCCACCACGTGCTGACACATCGTCATGGTGTCGCGCAGCCAGCGGTCGAGCGGGTTGGGCCGGTAGACCGAGGCGGTCTGCATCAGGTCGTAGAGCCGGGTCAGGATGGAGCGGGCGGTGCGGAAGGCGTGCAGCCGGGAGAGCGGCAGGGCGGCCCGCTCCTCGGGGGTCAGGTCGTCCAGGGTGCCGCCGGGGGCGGAGAGCACCTCCCACTGGCGGCGCAGCGCGCCGTAGACGCCCTGGCGGGTGGCGTGGAAGTCGGCCTCGCACTCGGCGAGGGTGACCTGCATCCGCCAGTTGTCGGCCCAACCGGAGCCGCCGGGGCCGGACTTGGCGGCCACCTGGGCGCGCACCCAGTCGAGGGCGGCGCGGGCGGTGCCGAGCGGGACGCCGGGCATGTTGCGCATGTGCACCTCGGGCTGGGCCAGCGGGCCGGCCGCGCCCCGGACGGTGTCGAAGGTGAGGGTGCGGCCCTCGGGGACGAACACCTCCTCGATGGCGTAGTCGCAACTGCCGCTGCCGGCCAGGCCGGTGGTGTGCCAGGTGTCGATGACCTCGACCTGGGCGGCGGGGACCATCAGCAGGATCGAGTCCTGTGCCCCCTCGGCGGGGTAGGGGGCGCCGTCCTCGAAGACGAAGGCGCCGGAGATCACCCAGTCGGCGTGGGTGATGCCGCTGCCGAACTGCCAGCGCCCGCTGAGGCGGTAGCCTCCCGGGACCCGCTCGGCCCGGCCGGTGGGGAAGAGCAGCCCGGCGGTGGTCATGTCCAGGCGGGGGAACATCTCCTTGGCCACCGCCTCGTCCAGGAAGGCCGCGTAGAGGCCGGAGTCCATGCCGATCATGGCCGCCCAGCCGGCCGAGGGGTCTCCGTAGGCGAGGGCCTCGACCACCTCGGTCTGCTCGATGGAGCTGAGCTCGGGGCCGCCCCAGGAGCGGGCGAAGCCCATTCGGAAGGCACCGGTGGCACGGACGGCCTCGACCACCTCGGGGGGAAGGCGTCGGGCCCGCTCGATCTGCTCGCCGCGCTCGCGCAGCCAGGGGGCCAACTCCCGTGCGGCGGCCAGGATGTCGGCGGCGGTGTTGGGCACCTCCGCCGGGACGGGCGCCGGGGCGGCGGGAACGGGTACAGGACCGGCCGGCCGGGCGACGGCCGCGGGGGCCGGGGCGGCGATCGGCGTCGGGTGGGGCATCTCAGGACTCCTTCGCGGCGGAGGGGGGTGCGGGCGGCAGCTGCCGGAAGCCGCCGTGCAGGAAGAGCAGGGGCGGGCGGTGGTCGCCACCGGCGGTGGCGACCACCTCGCCGATCACCATCGTGTGGTCGCCGATCTCGAAGCTGTCCCGCAGGACGCACTCCAGACCGGCCATCGCGTCCAGGAGCAGGGCGCCGGTCTCGCTCCCCGGCCTGGCGGCCAGGCCGGCCACCACCGCCTGCCGCTCCGGGCGGCCCCGGGCCAGCGAGCGGGCCAGCGGCTCGGCCTCGCCGTCCAGGATCGCCACCGCCCACTTCTTGGTCTGGAGCAGGTCGCCCAGGAAGCGGGACTCGCGGTGCAGCGAGAGCGAGACCAGCGGGGGGTCGAGCGAGACCGAGGTCAGCGAGTTGAGCGTCACCGCGTCGTGGCGGCGGGTGCCGTCGCGGTCGGCGTAGGTGGTCGCGACGCAGACCCCGGTGGCGAAGTCGCGCATCACGCCGCGCAGATCGGGTGACATGGCGGGTGCTCCTCTCCCGTCGTCTCAGACGGCCTGGGGGTGGGTGAAGACCCGGTCGGGGTCGTAGCGGCGCTTGACCTCCTGGAGGCGGGCCAGGTTGGGGCCGTGGTAGGCGGCCAGGGCCTGGCCGGGGGGCAGGTCGGGGTCGGCGAAGTTGAGGTAGGAGGCGTCCCGGGCGTGTTCGCCCATCGCGGCGTGCAGGTCGGTGAGCCAGTCGAGGTTGGCCCGCCGCAGCTCCTCCGGGTCCTCGGGGCTCCAGGAGGTGTCCATGGAGACCAGGAAGAGCACGTCCCGGTGCGGGAAGGCGGTCTCGGTGACCGGCACCCGGTTGATCGCCCCGCCCCAGGTGAACAGGGCCACGCCGGCCCCGTCCGGGTTCCCGCTGCCGGGCCACTTCTGCAGCGCCGTCAGCACGGTGTCGATGGCGGCCCGCCCGATCGGCTCGGTCACCGTCCTGGTGCGGACCGCGAACGGGTCCCCGGAGGTCTCGTGGTGCAGGAAGTCCTTCGCCTCCCAGTACCCCATGTCCTCCACCACCGCCCGCTCCGGTTCGGCGGCGGCCAGCACCGGCGCGAGCAGCTCGCGCAGCTCGCTCGCCGGGCCCAGGTGCTGGCCGATCACGGAGACCGAACCGCCGTCCGCCCCCGTGCGGTTGACCCCGATCCGGGCGGCGAACTCGTCCGGCGCGGCGGCCATGATCCGCTGCATCACCGTCAGCACCACCGGCGCGTCCGCCAGCGGCCAGAGCAGCAGGCAGGTGGAGCTGGGCACGGTGGGGCGGGCCTGGAAGGTGAAGGAGGTGTTGACCCCGAAGGTGCCGCCGCCCCCGCCCTTGCAGGCCCAGAACAGGTCGGGGTGCTCGGTCTCGTTGCACCGCACCAAGGAGCCGTCGGCCAGCACCAGTTCGGTCTCCACCAGGGAGTCGCAGGTGAGCCCGAAGGCCCGGGAGACGGCGGCCACGCCGCCGCCCAGGGTCAGGCCGCCGATGCCGACCTGGTCGGAGTTGCCGAGCGGCACCGCCAGGTCGTGGCGCTGGAGCTCGGCGTAGAGCTCGCCGGAGCGCACTCCCCCGCCTACGGTCACCAACTCCCGCTCCCGGTCCACCCGGACGGTGTCCAGCCCCTGGAGGTCGAGCACCAGGCCGCCGGCGGTGGTGCCCCGGCCCGAGTAGCCGTGCCCGCCGCCGCGGGCCACCACCGGCAGCCCCTCGGCGCGGGCCCAGGCGATGCCCCGGGCCACGTCGGCGACGCTGCCGACCGAGAGCACCCCGGCGGGGACCACCTCGGCGTAGCGGCGGTTGAAGGCGGAGCTGCGCTCCTCGAAGCCCTCCTCGCCGGGCAGCCGGACCGCTCCGTCCACCCGGGCCCGCAGTGCCTCCCAGTCAGGCATCGTCCTCGCCCCCGTCCGCTCCGCCCGGGTTCCCGCCGGCACCGGTGACCTCGGTCAGGAAGGAGGTGCCGCTCTGCGCGTGCGGGCCGTAGCGCTCCCACTCCTCGCGGATCAGCAGGTCCCCGCCCGGGCCGGTGTAGGGGGTGTTGACGGTCCGTCCGGCGATCACCTCGCCGTCGTCCAGCACCATCGTGTAGGCCAGCTCCAGGACGCCGTCCGGCCCGCAGACCCCGGCCACGTTGCCCCGGCGGACCGGGCCGCCGGCGAAGTCGGCCCAGACCAGGTCGTCCTCCTGGTGGTAGCGGGCCACCACCCCGTCCGCGGACTCCAGCTTGCGGAACTGCCGTCCGTCGTAGTCGATCCTCATGACCGCGCCTCCACCGCGTCGGTGTCCAGCAGGCCGGCCGGCATCTCCAGCACCGCGTCGATCCCCTTCCCGGCCAGCGGCTCGGCGTCCAGCTCCACGGCGGCCAGGGCGGCCTCCAGCCGCTCCTCGCACTCCTCGGGGCCGTCCGCCGTGCAGACCACGAAGGAGTGCCGGGCCAGGTAGCCACCGGGCGGCAGCCGCAGCTCGGTGCCCGGGGAGACCATCGGCTCGGCCCTGGCCAGCCCCGGCAGCGCACCCGGCATCCGCACCTCCCGAACCGTGCAGTCCTCGGCCGGGTAGCCGAAGCGGATGCCGGCCACGCCCCGGTGACGCGGGGTCAGGTCGGAGCGCACCCCGAGGGCGGTCTCCACCAGCACCTCGCCCGGGTCGATCCCGGTGGCCAGCCTGCCCAGGTAGGGGATCAGGTCCCCGCCGAGCCGGCCGTTGACCTCGATCACCACCGGGCCGTACGGGGTGAGCTTGAGCTCGGCGTGGGTCATGCCGTCCTCCACCCCCAGCACCTGGTGGGTCTTGGCCAGCACGTCCAGCAGCACCTGGTCCTGGAGCAGCGGGTCGTCCGCGTCCACCAGGTGGCCGAGCTCCTCGAAGTACGGGTGCAGCCCGGTCCGCTTGCGGGCGACCACCACCGCGCGGTACTCGCCGCGCTGCACCACGCCGTCCACGCTGATCTCCGGCCCGCCGGCGTAGCCCTCGACCATCGCCCCGCCCCGGTACGGCTCGTCGCCGACCATCCCGGCGTTGGCGGCGACCAGGTACGCCTCGTCCAACCGGCCCTCGTCCGGCGCCAGGACGACGCCCATCGAGGCGCCGAGCGCGCGCGGTTTGACCACCACGGGGTAGCCGATGGCTGCCGCGGCGGCCCGGGCCGCCTCCGGGGTGTCGACCAGCTCGAAGCCGGGCTGCGGGAGTCCGGCCGCGGTCAGCAGGGTGCGGGTGGTGTGCTTGTCGCGGCAGCCGACCACCCCGGCCAGGCCGAGGCCGGGGAGGCCGAACTCGGCGGCCAGTTCGGCGGTGGGCATCACCAGCGGCTCGTCGTAGCAGAGGATGCCCTCCACCCTCCGCCGTGCGGCGATCTCCCGTGCGGCGGCCTTGAGTTGCCCGTGGTCGAAGACGTTGACCACGGTGATCTCGTCGAAGTACGGGGTCTGCCAGGTCGGGTGCAGGTTGTTCACCAGCACCAGTTTCAGGCCGAGTTCGGCGGCCCGGCGGGCGGCCGATTCGATCAGGTACTCGCGGTAGTACCGCAGACCGCTGCCGATCACCAGCAGCACGCGGTCCTCGTCACCGCTCATGGCGTCTCCTCTCGGTGCGGGGATGGGCTCTCGTGGGATTCGGGCTCCTCCAGCGCCGCCAGGATCCGGTCGGCGACCAGGGGGGCGGTGCGGAATCCGTCGCCCCCGCTGGCCGTCCTGGCCCAGGTGCCGGGGCCGATCCGGACCAGGTGGGCGGCGCCGGTGCCGGCGTCCACCAGGTAGTGGCAGCGCTTGACCGCCAGCACCTGGTAGCGGTCGGGTTCGGTGAGGATCGGCTCGGCCAACACCTGCTCGGCCCAACGGAGTTCCTCCTCCGGGGTGCCCTCGGTGGCCAGCTCGGCCTCCCGGCAGACGGCCGCCGAGCTGACCTTGAGCAGCGTCCCGTCGCCGGGCGGCAGCAGCCAGGCCAGGCCCTCGCTGCCGATCCTCCCGACGCCGGGGGTGCGCTCCCAGGCCGCCGTGAGCTCCTCGGGCGGCTTGAGGTAGACCAGGGTCTGACGGTGCAGCAGCATCGGCAGGTCGACCAGGTCCTTGGACCACGGGCCGGTGGCGATCAGGGTCAGGTCCCCGGTCAGGGTGCGGGCGTCGGGCAGGTGCACCTCCCCGGTCCGCGGGTCGACGGCCTTGACCTCCTGCCAGGGCATCAGGGTGACGTCCGTCCGGGCGGCCAGCCAGCGGGCCACCGCCTGGAGCGCGTGGTCGGCCAGCAACACCCCGCCGTGGTGCTCCCGCACGCCCACCGTCCCCTCGGGGAAGCGGACGTGCGGCAGCTGCGCGGGTTCCAGCAGGCTGACCGGCAGCCCGGCCTCGGCGGCCACCGCCGCGACCTGCTCCGCCTCCTCCGCCGGCCAGGCCGTGACCATCCCCACCCGGCGGTAGAACCGGGTGCCCAGCATCGCCTCCAGGGCCAGCCAGCGCCGGTGGGCGACGGCGGTGCGCCGGGAGGCCGCCGGATCGGACGGGTCCAGCGCGCGGACGGCCCGGTGCTGGTCGAAGGAGGTGGAGCCGGGATTGGGGATGGCGCCCCGGTCGATGACGGTGACCCGGTGGCCGGCCAGGGAGCACCGCACCGCGGTCAGCAGGCCGGTCACCCCGGCGCCGACCACCAGCACCCGGCGGCTCTCGGCCGCCACCTCAGTCGCCCCCGACCGGGATCCGCGGCAGCGGACGGACCGTCACCTCGGTTGTGGTGTCCGGCCCGCCGACGGCCAGGGAGTCCAGTGCCCCGCCCGCCACCGCCTCCGCCGCCAGGTCCACCAGGACCGGCGCCGCGCAGCGCAGCACCGTGCGCACCTGGTGCGCGAAGTCGCCCGCCTGCCGCTCCGTCGCCTCCCAGCGGTCCAGCCGGCCGAGCTGCTCGGCCAGGGTCTCGGCCGCCCGGTTGAGGCTGAAGCCCTCGCTGCCGTACGCGGCGGCGAACCGGGCGGTGATCCGGTCGGCGGCCCTGCGCGAGGCGGCCGAGACCGGCAGGGTGCGCCCGGCGAGCGCGGCGTCCTTCTCGACGATCCGGTTCCACGGCGCGACCAGACGGGCACCGGTGACGGCGGCCAGCTGCTCCCAGCCGAAGTTGGTGCGCTGGTACTCGGGGCTGGTGGCGGCCAGGTGGTAGCGGCCGACGTCCCGGGGCAGCCGGTCGGCCAGCTCCTGCCCCCAGACCAGGTGGCCCCGGCTGGTGGAGAACTTCTGGTGGTCCAGCTCGTAGAACTCGTTGGTGACGAAGCGCGCGGGCAGCGCGTAGCGGCCCTCCAGCGCCATCAGCATGGCCACGCCCGCGACGGCGAACGGGAAGGTGTTGTCGAAGCCGAGGAAGTAGACCACCTCCGTCCCCGCCTCCGGCCACCACAACTGGTCGTCGGCCTGCAGCACTTCGCCCCGCCGCTCGGCGCCGAGCGCGGTGGTGTACATCGACCAGGCCATGGTCTCCGCGTTCGGGTTGATCACCTGACCGGGCACCTCGGGGAACGGTGCGGGGATGCCCCAGGCCCCCGGATAGGTCACCGGGAAGTCCGGCAGCGGGGCGGCCAGCATCTCCCGGACGGCCTGCGCCATGTGCGGGCGCAGGGCGGCGCCGGTCCGCTCGAAGTACTCCCGCAGCCGCTCCCGGTACTGCTCCAACGGCAGCACCAGCACCGGGAGTTCGCGCAGCTCCAGCTCCTCCTGCGGGTCCTCGGTGGAGCGCGGGTCGATCAGGTCCCCGGCCGCCAGCGGGTGGCCGCAGCTCTCGCAGAGCCCGGCGCAGCCCTCGGTGAGGCAGACCGGGCAGCCGCCCTTCACGAAACCGTCGACCAGGTACTCGCCGGTGCTCGGCCGGTAGGGGAAGCGCACCGGCTTCAACTCCAGCTTCCCGGCCGCGTGCAGGCGGCCGTGGAAGTCCAGCACCAGTTTGGTGAAGCGCTCCTCGTCCCGGCTGAAGCCGTCCACCGCGATGCCGAGGGCGGCCAGGGTGGCCTCGATCCTGGCGGTGGAGTCGGCCACCAGGTGCTCGGGCTCGGTGCCCAGGCGGCGGGCGGTGGTGACCACGAAGGTGGAGGTGTCCTGGGCGCCGGTGCCGAGCACGGCCTCGCGGCCGGCGGCCCGCTGGTGGCGGGTGAAGACGTCGGCGGCCAGGAAGGGCCCGGCCAGGTGGCCGAGGTGCAGGTCGCCGTTGGCGGTCGGCGCGGGCGAGACCACGGCGATCCGGCCGTGCCGCTGACCGGCCGTCACGACGCCGCCCCCGCCCCGGCGTCCGCCCCTGCCGCGGCTCCCAGGTGACGGGCCAGGAAGTCGGCCGCCATCGGGGCGTCCCACCAGATGCCGTAGTACTCGAAGTCGGCGTCCGAGCGGTTGACCACCCGGTGGGTGGAGCCCGGCGGCAGGTGGACGATGTCGCCCGCCTTGAACTCGCGCTCCGCCCCGTCCACCTCCAGGGCGCCGTCCCCGCTGAGCGCGATGAAGATCTCGTACTCGTGGTGGCTGTGCGGATCGGAGGCGCCGCCCGCTCTGACCACGCACCAGGCGCCCTCGAACGGGGAGTTGAGCGGGGCCCAGGGCTTGAGCCGCTCGCCCTCGATGCCGTAGGCCGGGGTCAGGTTGGCCCGGTCCAGTCTGCGGATCTCCGGCTCCATCAGTTGCCTCCGATCGTGGCGGCGACGCTGCGCCGGTCGAGCAGGTCGGTGGTGATCTCGTGGGAGCGCTGGGCCAGCACGCTGAGCAGCGAGTCGGAGATCCCGTGGGTGGCCTCGTTGAAGCCCTGGAGGTAGAGGCCGCCGCGTCCGGCACCGGTGCCGAGCTCGACCCGGTAGCGGCGGTTGACCTCGACCTCCTCGACGCCGAGCCGTCCGGCCAGCTGACGGACCATCGCGGGCATCCGCTGGTCGTAGCCGGTGCCGAGCAGCACCAGGTCGCAGCGGAGCGGCTCGACCTTGCCGGTGCGGCGGTCGCGCAGCTCCAGCACCACCTCGCCGTCCTCCTCGCGGGCGGCCACCACCTCGGTCATCGGACGGACGGTGGAGCGCGGGGTGCCGTCGAGCTTCTGGCGGTAGAGCATCGCGTAGGTGTCGTCGAGGAAGGGCGCGGCCAGGCCCGCGTAGTTGGTCAGCCGCAGCTCGTCCAGGATCTGCTTCCTGGCCCCCGGGTCGGTGTCGTGGAACTCGTCGACGAAGGACGGGAAGAAGAGCTCGTTGACGAACTTGCTGGTCTGGTAGTTCATCAGGCCGATCGAGCGGTGCACCAGGGTCGGGGTGCTCAGCGGCAGGTCGTCGTGGACCGCGACGAACATCTCCGCGGCGCTCTGCGCGGCGCCTATCACCACCACCCTGGCCGGCCGGTCCACCGGGTGGCGGGCTATCCGGGTGGCGTACTGGGAGCTGTGGATCACCCGGTCGGCCGGCAGGCCGGCGAAGACCTCGGGCACGTGGGCGTCCCGGCCGGTGCCGACCACCAGGTCACGGGCGTCCACCGTGTCGCCGTCGGCCAGCGTGACCCGCCAGCCGGCCACCGTGCCGTCGTCGGCCAGGCGCGGCGCGACGGAGGTGGCCGCGGCGTTGTGCCGCACCCGGACGTGGTCCAGGGAGTTCGCCACCCACTCCAGGTAGTCGGAGAGTTCGCGGCGGTAGGGGTTGAAGGTGCCGAGGTTGACGAACTCGTCCAGCCGGCCCTGCTGGTGGAGGAAGGCCAGGAAGGAGAAGCGGCTCTGCGGGTTGCGGAGGGTGACCAGGTCCTTGAGGAAGGAGACCTGGCTGCGGGCGAACGGCAGCAGCAGGTTGCGCTGCCACTTCACGTCCGGGTGCTGCTCCAGGATGAGGGTGCCGGAGGCCAGCCCGGCCGAGCCGGACTCCTCGATCGCCACGGCCAGCGCCAGGTTGGAGGGCCCGGCGCCGATCGCCAGCACCTCGACCTCGTGGTCGGTCATGCTCTGTCACCACCTCACTGCTCGTCCCGCCGCCCGTGGGGAAGCGGTTGGGGTGAACCGCCGTCCGGTGTCCGGGCGGTTCGTTGGGACGAGTGAAGCGAGGGGCGGAATTGGTCGGCAGCCTTGTCCGGGAGCGCCGATCAACCCCGCCGGAGCGGGAGTTGATCGGCCGGCGGCGCCTCGTGCCCGCTCAGAGCCTCGACGCGATCGCGGTGGCCAGCGTGACGAGGCCGGTGCGGATCCGGGCGGAGCTCTCGTCGGGCACCCCCTTGTCGGCGAGCGGGTCGAAGGCGTAGTTGACGGCGAAGTTCACCGAGCCCTTGCGCACGTACAGGTGGGCACCGATCTTCGCCTGGTCGTACAGGGCCAGGTCACCCACGCCGGGCACCGGCGTCCCCGGCTTGGTGGCCTGGCTGACCTCGTACGGCAGCAGGTTGACGATGACGAACCGGCCCTTCTCGGCGTACCGGTAGCTGCACTGCGTGAGGCTGGGCAAGGGGGTGTCGTCCCGCTGCCCCTCGACCACCTGCCCGAGGAGCGCCCCGACCTCCTCCTTCGTCGCCAACGCGCAGACGTCCAGCGCCGGTTTCGTCGGTTCGGCCTGCGCGGACCCGCCGGTGCTCCCCGCACAGCCGCTCAGCGCGACCAGGAGCACCAGCCCCAGCACCCCCGGCGGCGAGCCCTTCCGCACCGACTTCCCAGACCACACCATGACCGGCCCCTCCCGCCCGTTCCGTCGTCGCGGCGCTCCGGGCACAGAAGGCCTCCACCGAGAGCGACATGACGACCCGTCAGATCTGAGCCAGCGTAGTACGGCCGCTAACCCGACGCCGGGCGGATCTGCGGGAAGGGGCGGGTGCGGCGGGGCAGCAGGTTGTGCGCCGGGTCGCGGTCCAGGACGAAGGCGCGGACCAGTGGGTCGAGGCGGTGGCCGCCGGGGCGTTCGCCGTGCCGGAGCACGCCGGCCTCCACCAGCTCCTGCACCGGCTCCTCGTGCTCCGCCAGCAGCGGCTCCTGGGCCCACAGTTCGCGCACCGGGATCCGGGCCAGCCGGTCGAGCAGTTCGGCCGCGGCGGCGCCGAGGGCGAGGTGGGCGGAGTTGAGCGACTCCCGCATGGAGAGGTCCCCGACGGCCAACCAGTCCAGCAGCGCGGCCGGTTCGGCCAGCCGGGCCACCGCCCAGCGCAGCGGCAGCTCGGGGCGGGGCAGCAGTTTGCGGGTGGCGATGTCCAGGGCCAGCGGGAGGTCGCCGCAGAGCTCGGCCAGCCGGTCGGCGGCAACCGGATCGGCCCCGGCCCGCTCCGGCAGCACGGCGGCGATCAGGCGCAGCGACTCGGCGCGGTCCAGCGGGTCCAGTCGCAGCCGCCGGACGTCGCGCAGGCCGAGCAGGGCGGAGCGGCTGACGACCAGGGTGGTGCTGGTCGCGCTGTCGGTGAGCAGCGGCCGGACCTGGCGCTCGCAGTGCACGTTCTCCAACAGCACCAGCACCCGGCGGCGGGCGATCAACGAGCGGTAGAGCGCCGCGCGTTGGTCGGCCGCGACGGGGACCCGCGGCCACTCGACGCCGAGCGCGGCCAGGAAGGAGCCGAGCAGTCCGGACAGGTCGTAGTCCTGCTCGGCCAGCGGCCCGAGGTCGGCGTAGAGCTGACCGTCCACCATGGCGGGGGCCAGGTCGTGCGCGTGCCGCAGCGCCAGCCCGCTCTTGCCGACCCCGACCGGCCCGCTGATCACCACCGGGCTCCCGCCGGGGCCGCCGAGCCGTCCGAGCTCGGCCTCGCGCCCGACCAACCCGTGCGGGCGGAGCGGGAGTTGGACGGGCACGGAGGGGCCGCCGGGCGGCGCCGCGTGGTCCGGGGCCACCGGCAGCACGTACGGGCTCGCGTCCGCGGCCTCCTCCGCGCCCGTTCCGGGCAGGTCGGTACGCTCCCGCCCGGGCGCCCGGCCGTTCATCCACGAGGTCAACCCGGAGGCGCCGCCGGCCTCGTGCGCCGCGTCGGTGGGTGCCGCCGGCCGGCTGCCGATCACCGGGACGCCGCCCCGCGCCGCAGCCTCCAGCCAGCGCCGCCGCCACTCCTCCCGCTCGCCGCCGCAGGCGGCGACGTAGGCCAGCGCGACCTGGAGGGTGGGCAGGCGGTGGCCGTTCGCCGCGCTGGAGAGCACCGAGGCGGAGTACATGGCGGTGCGCGCCATGTCCCGGTAGGTCGGGCTGCCCGCCTCGGTACGCAGACGGCGGAGCCGGTCGGCGAACTCGGCCACCGCTCCGCCCGAGGCGTCCACCGGTCTCTCGGGTCTCCCCATGTGCCCATCCCCTTCCCTCGTCCTGATCAAGGAGGAAGTACGCACACGGGGGAGTGGACCGCCGGGTGTCTCCCCGCGGTCCACTCCCCCGTGTGTCGGTGCGTCAGGTGGCGTTCGCCCCCCGCATGCCCAGGTGGGCGCAGAGCGCGGCCACCAGGCCGACGACCCCGCAGACCCACCAGATCCCGTTCCCGAGCGTGCTCCAGGCGAGCACCCCCAGGGTCGGGCCGAGCGCCAGCCCGACCCCGAACCCGGCCTGGTGCGCCGCGATGTAACGGGCCTTCACTGCCGCCGGGTAGGTGGCCGGGTGGGCGAACATGGTCGGCCCGCTGATCATCACGCCGAACACGAACACCACCGTGCAGAGCACGATCGTCACCGCGGAGCCGAACGGCAGGCCGTACCCGGCCACCCCGAGGGCCATCAGCGCGGTGCCGACGCCGCCCGCCAGGTACGGCGGCCAGCGCTTCACGTAGCTGGTGAGCTTGAGCTCGCAGCTGATCAGGATCACCGAGGAGGCGGTCAGCACCGTGCTGTAGAGCGCTGTCGGGTGCCCCTCGGAGCTGATCTTCAGCGGCAGCGCCACGGTGTACTGGACGTAGATCACCGAGCCCAGCAGCACCGAGGCCAGGAAGGCCAGGTACTTGCGGTCGCGCAGCAGCGTGCCGTAGCCGCCCTTCGGCCCCTTCTCCTCCTCCTCGTCGTCCACCGGTGCCGCCACCTTGGGCAGCAGGGTGAGCGCGAGCAGCGCGTACACCAGGGCGGTGCCCGCGTCCAGGTAGAACAGCAGGTCCCAGTCGAGCAGGATCAGCCCGGCCGCGATCAGCGGGCTGAGCGCGGCGCCGCCGTTCAGGGCGATCCGCATCATCGAGAAGCCCATCACCCGGTGCTCGGCCGGGATCAGGTCGCTCAGCAGCACCGAGGCCGCCGGGCGGTAGCTCTGGGTGGCCAGGCCGGCCAGCGCCACGGCCACCAGCAGCAGCGGGAACCGGCCCGCGCCGCTGAGGGTCGGGATCAGCACCAGGATCACCGCCGAGGTGGCCATCGCCCCGGTGATGGTGGCCCTGGGGCCGTACCGCTGGACCAGTTCGCCGCCCAGGATGGTGCCGAGCACCGCTCCGACGCTGTAGGCGGTCAGGGCCAGTCCGGCGTGCCCGACCGACAACCCACGGGCCGTCAGGTAGAGCACCAGGAAGGTCTGGACGAAGGCGCCCATCTGGTTGATCAGGACACCGCCCAGCAGGTACCGGACGGAGACCGGCGTCTGCCGCAGGGTGGCGAACACCCCCGGTGGGGGTGGTGCCGGTTTCGTCGTGCCGCTCTCGGCCGTGGTGGTCACTGGCTCGTCCTCGCTCCCTGCCGGCTGTGCTCGGATGTGGTGCGCGGGCGGGCGGCTCCCTGGCCGCCCGCCCGCCTCAACTTCCGGTCATTGCAGCGGAGTCGGCGATTGACCGACAGCGTTGACCGGCCCGGCCGATCAACCCGGCCGATCAACCCCCCTCATCCAACCCGGTCGTCCACCGGACCGCCGGCCGGTCGCCGGCCGACCGTCAGCCGGGTCAGCGGCTGAAGGCGCCGTTCACCGTGCCGAAGTCCAGCGCCCCGGCCAGCTCGTTGTAGCTGCCGTGGGTCACCAGCTCCTCGGCCGCGCGCTGCGCCAGGGTGTACGCGGCCTGCGCCACAGCGGTGCCCACGCTCACCCGGCGGACCCCGGCGGCCTCGAACTCGGCCACCGTCGGCGCCCCCGGCCCGGCCATCACGTTGACCGGCAGCGGCTGGCCCTCGACCAGCTCCGCGATCACCGCGAGGTCCAGCAGCCCCGGCACGAAGAGGCCGTCCGCCCCCGCCTCGGCGTAGACGGCGGCCCGGGCCAGCACGTCGTCCGCGCGGCCCGCCTCCTCGCCGATCCCGAACAGGAACACGTCGGTGCGCAGGTTCACCACCAGCTCCGGCAGCCCGGCCCGCTCGGCCGCCGCGCGGGCCGCCCGGATCCGCTCGGCCTGCTCCTCGGCGGAGAACAGCGTGAAGTCCGGCTTGGAGTCCTCCAGGTTGATCCCGACCGCACCGGCCGCGATCACCGCCTCCACGGTGGCCGCCACGTCCTCCGGCGCGGGCCCGTACCCACCCTCGACGTCCGCCGTCACCGGCAGCTCCACCGCCGCGGCGATCCGGCGCACCTGCTCCACCATCTCGTCCCGGCTCAGCGCCTGCTGGTCCGGCTTCCCCTGCGACCACGACACCCCGCCGCTGGTGGTGGCGATCGCCTTGACCCCCGCCCGCGCGATCAACGCCGCACTTCCGGCGTCCCAGGCGTTCGGCAGCACCAGCACGCCGTCCTTGTGCAACTCCCGCAGCACGACGGCCCTGGACTGCTGACTATCCGTCACGATGAACACACCTCTCCCTGGAGCATTTGGGCGATATCGTCCCGAGGCGGTCATGTGACGGTCAACACAGGCGAACGCACTCCATCACGTTCGATTGCTTCCACCGGCTGTCTGTGCTCGACGCTCACCAGGAACGCTTGGCGAGGAAGAACACGGTCACCAACAGCGTCCAGAACACCCAACCGACCACCACCACCGCCGATCCGAACATGAGGCCGAACGCCCGCTGTGCCGCACGAGCCGGAGTCATGCCCTTCCGGGTGCTGAAGAGGGTGAACGAAAGGCTGAAGAAGCGCCGGGCGATCCGCCTCTTCCAGCCGCTGGTCAGGCCCATCAGCTCCAGGACCGAGTCGCCGAGCTTCGCGACGACCTTCCGTCCGCCGTCGGAGGAGGTGGCCTTGTGCAAGAGCGCGTTGTCGGTCGACTCGCGGAGCTCGGCGAGGTGGTCCAGCATCCACTGCCGGGGCTCCGTACCGTCCGGTGCCTCCGCGCGCAGGACGGCCTCGTGCAACTCCCGTTCGACCTGGCGGAACTCCTCGTCCTCGGTGCGCTGGAAGAGGTGCAGCAGGTGGTGGACCGCGTCCAGGCGTCCCCAGGCGAAGTCGTTGTGGCGCCACTCGCTGTTGAAGAAGGCGGCGAAGTGCTGGAATCGGATGCCGTAGAGCTTGCGGTCACCGAGCGCCGCGTACTGCTGCTCGTTGAAGAGCCGGCTCATCTTGTCCGGGCCCAGCCGGAGGAACTCGAACTCCGGCATGAGCGGGTCCAGCAGCTTCCACGGTGGCGCGTAGGCACGGGTGACCACCTCGATCGCCAGGCAGAGGGAGACCGTCTCCTCGGCGGTGTACGGGCTCGGCTCACCGGCTCCGGCGAGGGCCGTGGTGTAGTCGAGCGCCGCCTGCCGGATCAGCCTGAGCAGCTGCCTCGGGATGTCCAGCTCCTCGAAGACCCGGTGGATCAGGTCGGCCGTCTCCTCGTCGGCCAGCTCCCGCTCCGAGCTCCGTCGGCGCAGTTCCGTGAGGTAGGTCTGCTGGACGGCCAGCATCTCCCGCAGGCGGTCGGTCACCTGCCGGGCCCCCGTGGCGAGGCTGTCCAGGACTCGGGCGCGGTCCTCGGGGTCCTTGAGCAGTCCGGGGCGCACGGAGTCCTGGGCCCGGTCGAACTCCCGGAGCTGGGTGTGCAGTCGGGTGCTCAGGGCCTGCAGCACCCGCTCGGCCGCCGCCAGTCCCCAGCGCCACTCGTCACCGAACGGGTTGTCGATCGCCTCCGGGCCGCTGCCCGGCACCCAGTTCGGCACCTGCCCCGACTCCGCCTCCGGAGCCGCCCCGAACTCCCGGTGGCGCCCCGGCGCGCGGTTGATGATCCGGTCGATCCGCTCCGCGTCCGCCTCCGGCGTCACGACCAGCGAGACCTCCGCCTGCTCGTTGGCGAGCCGCCGACGCACCTCGAAGAGAACGGCCCGGGCGCGGGTGCGGCGGTACTCGCCGAGGAGGCGCTTCGCGATCGACCGGAGGTCCTCGGCCAACTCCCGGTTGGGGTGGACGCGTTCGAAGAGGTCCAGCTGGATGTCCCGGGTGCTGTTGGCCAGGCGGTTGCACAGGTCCTCGGTGCTGCTGCGGAAGTCGACCTCCTGCGGGTACCGGGCCGCACTGACCGCCGTCCGCCGCCACGGCGAGTCCCGCGGGGGCCGCTCCTGGTCGGTGCGCCCGCTGACGCCCGAGGAGGGCACCACGTAGATCACCACGCGCCGCACCGGATTCTCGAAGGTCCGGTGGGAGATCGTCTCCAGGACGGGGCTGAAGGGGGCGTTGTTGAGCACCCCGGCGTCCATCACGTCGCTCGCGGGGTCGTCCAGGGCCGCCCGCGGATGGACCCGGAAGTCCAGCAGCGGGTACTCGCTCACCGGCGGGAAGGCCACGGGGAAGCTGCCGGTGGCGCGGGCGGCCTGCACCAGCGCCGCGTCGTTCTCGGCCCGGAAGTCCATCCGCCCGGAGGTGACGAACTTCCAGGCGCCGTCCTGCCGTACGTAGTCGACGGCCCTGGCGTCGTGCCGGAAGCAGTACAGCCGCCGGTGGTCGTGCACCTCGAACTGGTTGCCGAAGCCGTCCAGGTAGGAGCGGGACCTGCCGTCGACCGAGGTGGCGGGCAGGTAGAGGGTGACCGGGGTCTGGGTGCAGTCCGCGCCGAGCCCGATCCGGTTCACCGCCTCGGTCACCTTGGCCTCGAAGGCCTCACCGCTGAGCACGCTGTTGGGCGAGCGGGGCTCCAACAGCTTGCCGAGCGAGGCCGACTCGTCCCAGACCTCGCGCAGGTACGGCAGCCGGGCACCCCGGCCGAGCGCGGTGGCCAGCATCATCCCGTTGATGCCTCCGGCGGAGGAGCCGGCCACCACGTCGATCACCACCCGCGTCCGGGCGGCCTCCGCCAGCCGCTTCCAGATCCGGAACACCGGCTGGTCCTCGGCGCGGACGGTGTCCTCGGCCGCGCCGCTGGTGGCGTGCCGGAGCAGGTCGAGCTCATGGGCGACGCCGCCCATCCAGACGGCGAGGCTGACTCCGCCGTTGAGGACCAGGGCGAGGCGGGTCTCGTGCCTGACGGATCGGTCATCTGCCACGTTGGCACGCTAGAGCGGCACTTGACCGCCCGCACCGTACGGCAGGCGTGTCCTTCGCATCGGAACGGATTCTTCATCCGATCGGGTCAAGAGAGCAGCAGCGGCATGTCCCAGCCCGAGTCCGTGCCCCGGGTGGCGTAGGAGTCCAGGGCGAGGGCGACGCCGGCCGCGCCGTCCAGGTAGCCGGAGACGTCGCTGCCGTAGTCGGCCTTGGTCATGGTGAAGCGGTAGCCGAAGGGGAGGGCGGGGTCGAAGGAGGAGATCAGGCGGGCGGCCAGCTGGTCGCGGACGCGTTCGATCCGCTCCTCGCCGAACTCCTCGTTCAGGCGGCCGAGTTGGTGCAGGGCCCCGGCCCAGCCGTGGCAGAGGGCGTGGTCGTGCAGGCCCCAGGTGTCCAGGGGTGTGGTGAGCAGGCGCTCCACCGAGCGGCGGGCCAGGCCGGTCCATTCGGGGCGGTCGAGGGCCAGGCCGGCGAGCTGGACGGCGCGGGAGACGCCCGGGGCGCCGTAGCACCAGGACGGCCAGCCGGGCGGGGCGTCGAAGGCCTCGGGGCCGGCCAGGTACTGGCGCAGCGTCAGGTGCGGCGGCCAGTACGGCCCCCGGGCGTCGCGGACCGCCCATCGGGCCAGCAGCGCGGCGTCCGCCTCGATCGCCTCCGCCTGGCCGGGCAGCCGTACGCCCTGCCGCCAGGCCAGTGCGAGCAGCGCGAGCGGGCCGGCCACGCCGTGCGAGATGCCGAGGTTGAGGTGACCGTCGGGGAACTCGGCCTCGGAGCCGGTCCGGGGCGCGTCCAGCGACCACCAGCGCGGCACCCGGTGGCCTCGGTGCTCCACCTCGCCGAGGGAGAGCCCGATCAGGTAGCCGAGCACCGCCTCCAGCTCCGGCCGACAGACCTCCGCCCGGGCCAGCAGGTACCGGCCGACCCCGGTCATGCCGCGGACCACCTCGTAGTGGCCGATGGTGGTGAGCGGGGCGTCGGTCACGGCGGGCAGCGCGGTGCGGACCAACTCCCGCTGGTAGTCGTCGAGTCGGTGCAGTGCGGAGACGTAGCCGCCGGTGGCCCGGTGCGCCAGCAGCACCGCGAAGGCCAGCGCTCCCGGCCCCTTGAAGATCCCGCTGGCCACCGTGCCGCCCTCCGCGACCGCCCTGGTCGCCTGCCCCAGGTACGCGTGCGCCCGGGCGGCGCGCGCCTCGGCCGGCCAGGCCCCGCCACTGAACGCGATGGCCAGCCCGGGGCTCCCGCTCCCCAGGGTCAGCTCGGCCCAGACGTTCTCCCCCCGTCCGCCCTCCGCCGCCTCGTCCGGGATCGCCGTCGCGGCGGCGGTCGCCACCGGATCGGCCAGCCGGTCGAGCACGGCCGCCGACACGGCCCCGGCCCGCTCGCGCAGATCGGCACGGTCAGGAGTGGTCATCGGGCTTTCCTTCCGAGGGAGTTGGGATCCGGAGCGAGGCCGAGCGGAACCGCCGTGCGGCGCGGCGCGGGCACGGCCGGGGCAGCGCGGCACGAAGTGCGAGGCGCGCGAGGGCCGGGGCGGGGCGGCGCGGAGCGCGCGGCGGACACGGCCCGTGTCCGCCTCACCCCGCGCCCGCGCCCGTGCGGCGACGGCCCAGTACCGTCCGCGCGGCACCGCGCAGCACCGCGTAGCCGCGCGCCTCCGCCGCGGGGTCGGTACCGAACAGCCGGTTGTGCCGCATGTGCAGCAGGGAGTGCAGCGCCTCGTCCCGGTCGGCCGCCGGGGCCGCGAGGATCGACTCCCCGTAGGTGCGCGGCGCGTCCGAGCCCCACACCGCCGTCAGCTGCGGCATCCCCAGCCGCTCGCAGGCCTCCGCGAAGCCGCCCGGCCGCAGCAGCCCGTCGGCCAGCGCCCGGTGGCGCTGGTACAGCTCGTGGTCCGGGCCCTTGGTGAAGGCGTGGTCGACCCAGGAGCACCAGTCCCAGTCCCCCAGGGAGGCGAGCAACAGCCCGTGCCCGAAGGCCGCCAGGACCTCGTCCGGCACGGCCGCCGCCCCGGCCCGCCGGGCCGCGAGCTGCACCAGCGCCGAGCGGCTGTCCGTCTGGAAGAGCCGCTCCACCGCCTCCTGGAGCGCCTCGCCCCCGTACCGGTCGCTCTCCGGCCGGTAGCCGTCGAGCAGGACGGTGCGCACCGCCCCGGCCTCGACCAGCCGCCGGACGCCGCGCGCCAGCGCGGGCAGCACCCGCCCGTGCAGCGCCACCGGATCGGCGCTGTGCAGCCGCAGCCTCAGGTGCGGCTGCGGGTCGCGGTAGCGCAGGAAGAACCAGCGGTCGACGTCCTCCTCCACCTCGGCCAGCAGGGCGGGCAGGTGCGCGGCCAACAGCGCGTCGTGGGAGGCCGGTTCGGCGTACAGCTTGAGGTGCAGCCACTCCTCCCCCGGCAGGAACACCGCACTCGGCGCGCGCCGCAGCGGTGCCCGCTCCTCGGCCGGCGGACGGGGGACGGGTGCACCGGCCCGGGCCAGCGGGACCACGATCTCGGTGGCGTGCCCGGAGTTCCACCCCAGCCGCGCCGGATCGGCGGTCAGGTCCTCGTAGAGCACGAACCTCGGCTGGGCGGCGGTGAGTTCGGAGCGCAGCAGCTCCCGGTCCCAGGGTTCGCGCAGGTCGACGGGGTACATCTGGTCGTTGCGGGCGATCTGCAGCCGGTCCGGCACCCGGTACCGCCGCCGCCACTCCCCCAGCTCGCCCTCCCAGGCGGCCGTCCCGGCGGTCCCGGCCGCCTCCCGCAGCCGCCGCCCGGCCAGCCAGCGGGCCGGGGAGACCAGCACCCGCCCGTAGCGGACGGCCGGCAGGTACGGCAGGGTGTCCAGCCCGGCCCAGTCCCAGCCGGTCCAGACCCGGGGCCGGGCGGCGGCCAGCTCGACCAGGAAGCGGGCCACCGGCGGGGCCTGGGCGTCCAGGGCCAGCATGTGCGGCAGCACCGGGACCACCTGACGGCCCGTCGGGCCGTGCAGCAGCCGCAGGCCGTCGGCGCCGGCGGCGACCAGCAGGGCACGCCAGTCCAGGCAGTGCGGGTCCGTCCGGTCGTCCGGCAGTCCGACGGGTATCCGGTGCGGGAGCAGCCGCGGCACCTGGACGATGTTGAGCGAGCGCGGGTCGGTCGGGGCGATCTCCAGCTGCGCCAACAGCGCGTCCTGGTCCGCCGGTTCGGCCACCAGCCGGGCGAGCGAGTCGGTCAGCCCGGCGGCCTCGGCGAAGCGCCCGGCCGTCGCGCCCGCCGTCCAGGAGCCGATGTGCGGGCTGCCGAGCAGCAGGTACTCGCCCCGGTCCAGGGCGTCGGTGCCCTCGGCGAGCAGCTGGAAGCAGAGCTCCAGGGTGCGCGGCGGCCGGGCGGACGGGTCGTGCTCGGCCAGCCGCCCGATCCGCCGCACGTCGGCGTCGGTGAGCACCAGGTCACCGCCCTCCAGCACGGCCTGCTGCACGAGTTCGGCGATCGCGGCCCGGCGCGGCCGGTCGGCCTCGGCACCGGGGCCGGTGCGGGGGTACGGGTCCTCGGCGGTGTACTCGGGCGGCAGGCCCAGGCCCCGGTGCGGGTCGATCAGGTCCGCCAGTGGGACGGCCGAGGCGGTGCCGTAGCGCTCGACGAAGCGGTCGCGGTAGTCCCGCAGGTGGGCCAGGCTGCCCCACTCCGGGGTCATCGCCCAGACCGCGGCGGCGTAGCGGCGCACCTCCTCGCCCACCGAGGCGGGCAGCACCGTCTCCCCGGGAAGGGTCAGGTCGACCTGGACGGGCGGCCGTTGGTGCTCGTCGGCGGCCGGGTCGGCCGGGTCGAGGGCGCGGACTGCCGCCACCAGCGCCCGCCAGGACTCCCGGCCCTCCCCCGGCAGGTCGCGTTCGTGCGCGGCGGCCGCGCGGCGGACGGCCCGCAGGCCCTCGGCCGCGCCGGGCACCGCGCCCTCGACCGCCGCCTCGATCCGGTCCAGGTGGGCCGCGTCGATCCGGTGCGGGGTGAGCGAGGTCCGCAGGAAGCCGTGCTGGACCAGCCCGGCCAGCAGTCCGTCCAGCCGCTCGGCCCCGACGGCGGGGAAACGCTCCGTCAGGTGTGCCAGCAGCGCCGCGTAGCCGACCGGGGCGGCGCCCGCCCGCTCGCGCACGGCGGCCACCACGGCGTTGTCCCGGACGGAGACCTCGCGGCCCTCGGCGTCCCGGGTGAGGCGGCCGTCGCGGAGCACGGCCAGGTCGTCCAGCACCACGTCCACCCGGCGGCGCACCTCGGGTACGGCCAGCCAGTCCAGCACCCGCCGGTGCAGCCAGCCGCCGTCCACCCGGACCGAGACCCGCCCCGGACCGACCGGGCCGGCCTTGGCCACCTCGCCGAAGCGGGCCCGGCCGACGCCGGCGAACAGGCCGAAGGGGGTGGGGCGTCCGCCGGAGCGGCGGGCGTAGCGGGTGAGGGTGCGGGCCGCGCTCAGCGTGCGTTTGCGGCCGAGCGCCGCGGCGCCCTCGTCCTCCGCCAGCCGCCGCAGGCTCGACTCCAGGCTTCCGCTGGCCACTTCGACCGCCTGCCGGAGCAGCGGCCGGCCGGCCAGCTCCCGTATCCCGGCCAGCGGCGCCGTCGGGTCGATCCGGGCCTCGGCCTCGGCGCGCGGCGTGCTCGCCGTCCGCAGCAGCACCGGCTCCCGCACCTCGAAGATGTCCCACTCAGCTCGCACCGCGTCCGTCCCCGTCCTGGCTGCCGTTCACCCCGTACACGCGGACGCGGAGCGGGCCGGGGCCCGCTCCGCGTCAGTCACTCAGTCACTCAGCAACAGACCGGGCAGCGGGTGCCGATCGCGTAGCTGCTGGGCGAGGTGTAGGTGCCCTGGCCGAACTGCTGGGTCCCCTCCGAGACCTCGGAGATCCGCAGGTCCAGGTCCAGATCGGCCGCGTCGTCCTGGAACATGATCTCGTCGCGCATGATCCCTCCCAAGGGATGTGTGGGGGCTGCGGGCCCTCGACGAAACGTTCGGTAGTTCGTCCCCGCAGTCACACCATTCCCCGCACACTTTCCCCACGGTGAGTCCCGTACCGGCCAAGCTGACACACCTTCACCACCCGCCCCGGACCAGCACCGGAACCCCACCAGCACCGTCCGCACCACCCGTCGCCGTGGTGACCGGCCCGAACGTTTGGCGGTCCACCATCAGGCCGTAAACGCACCACCGTCCCTTTCCTGCGGCACATGCCACCGTTGGCCGGAACCGGTCGGGTCAGAGGGCGGGGATCACCTCCCGGCCGTAGGCGTCGATGGTCCCCTCGATCGCGTCGTGCATCGCGTAGACCGCGAACTGGTCGACGCCGAGCTCGCGCAGCTGCCGGAGCTTGGCCAGGTGCGCCTCGGGCGGGCCGATCAGGCAGAAGCGGTCCACGATGGCGTCGGGGACGAAGGCGGTGTCGGGGTTGTCCGCGCGGCCGTGGTGGGAGTAGTCGTAGCCCTTGCGGTCGCGGATGTAGTCGGTGAGCTCGTCGGGCACCAGCCCCGAGTGCTCGCCGTAGCGCCCGACCAGGTCGGCCACGTGGTTGCCGACCATGCCGCCGAACCAGCGGCACTGTTCGCGGGCGTGGGCCAGCGCCTGCGGCGAGTCGTCCTCGGTGACGTAGGCGGGCGCCGCCACGCAGACCGTGATGCCCGCCGGGTCCCGGCCCGCCTTCTCGGCGGCCGAGCGCACCGCCTTGACCATCCACTCCGTCAGGAAGGGATCGGCCAGCTGCAGGATGAAACCGTCCGCCTGACGGCCCGCCAGGTCCAGCGCCCTGGGCCCGTACGCACCCATCCAGACCGGCAGCTCGGCGCCCTCCTCGACCCAGGGGATCCGCAGCGGGCTGCCGTCCACCTCGGCCTCCCGGCCCTCGGCGAGCTCCTTGATCGCGTGCATCGCGGCCGACAGCCGGTCCAGGGTGGCGGGCCGGCGGCCGGCCACCCGCATCGCGGAGTCGCCGCGCCCGATGCCGCAGACGGTGCGGTTGCCGTACATCGAGTTGAGGGTGGCGAACAGCGAGGCCGTCACCTCCCAGGTCCGGGTGCCCGGGTTGGTCACCATCGGGCCGACGGTCAGGCGGGAGGTCTCGGCCAGGATCCGGCTGTAGATGACGAACGGCTCCTGCCAGAGCACCACCGAGTCGAAGGTCCACCCGTGGGTGAAGCCGGCCGCCTCGGCCCGCTTCATCCGCTCCACCAGGAGCCGGGCTGGCGGGTCGGTCTGCAGGACGAGTCCGATGTCCAAGGTCACGCTCCTCTAGAGGTACTGACAGGTCGAGCGCGGCTGGTACCGGCCGTGGCCGGGCCGCCCGAGGTACACGCCGTCGTCCACCACGACCGTCCCCCGGGAGAGCACGGTGCGGGCCCGGCCGGTGAGCCGGCGGCCCTCGTAGGCCGAGTAGTCCACGTTCATGTGGTGGGTGGCGGCCGAGACCGTCTGCTCGGCCGCCGGGTCGTAGACCACCAGATCGGCGTCGGCCCCCGGGGCGACGGTGCCCTTGCGCGGGTAGAGGCCGAACATCCGGGCCGGGGTGGCGCAGGCGATCTCGATCCACCGACGCCGCGTCAGGTGGCCGTCCAGCACCGCCTGGTGCAGCAGGTCCATCCGGTTCTCCACGCCGGGCAGCCCGTTCGGGATCTTGGAGAAGTCCCCGCGCCCGAGCTCCTTCTGCCCGACGAAGCAGAACGGGCAGTGGTCGGTGGAGACCACCTGGAGGTCGTTGGTGCGCAGCCCCCGCCACAGCGCCGCCTGGTGCTCGCGCGGCCGCAGCGGCGTGGAGCAGACGTACTTGGCGCCCTCGAAGCCGGGCTCGGCCAGGTTGTCCGTCGAGAGGTAGAGGTACTGCGGGCAGGTCTCGCCGAAGACCGGCAGCCCCTCGTCCCGGGCCTTCGCCAGCTCGGCCACCGCCGAGGCGGCCGAGACGTGCACCACGTAGAGCGGGGAGCCCGCCACCTGCGAGAGCTTGACCGCCCGGTGGGTGGCCTCGGCCTCCAGCAGCTCCCGCCGCACCTCGCCGTGGTAGCGCGGGTCGGTCCGGCCGGCCGCCAGCGCCTGCTCCACCAGCACGTCGATGGCGATGCCGTTCTCGGCGTGCATCATGATCAGCCCGCCGCTGGCCGCGCCGCGCTGCATGGCCCGCAGGATCTGGCCGTCGTCGCTGTAGAAGACGCCGGGGTAGGCCATGAAGAGCTTGAACGAGGTGACGCCCTCGTCCACCAGCAGGTCCATCTCCTTGAGGCTGGCGTCGTTGACGTCGCCCAGGATCATGTGGAAGGAGTAGTCGATCGCGCAGACCCCGGCCGCCTTGTCGTGCCAGGCGTCCAGCCCGGCCCGCAGCGAGGAGCCGACCGACTGCACCGCGAAGTCCACGATGGTGGTGGTGCCGCCGAAGGCGGCGGCCCGGGTGCCGGTCTCGAAGGTGTCGCTGGCCTCGGTGCCGCCGAAGGGCAGCTGCATGTGGGTGTGGGCGTCCACCCCGCCCGGGATCACGTACAGCCCGGTGGCGTCGATCACCCGGTCCGCCGTCCAGGCGTCGGCGGCGTCGCTCCCGGTGGCGGCCAGGGCCACCACCTGCTCGCCCTCCACCAGGACGTCCGCGTGCATCTCCTCGGCGGCGGTGATCACCAGGCCGCCGCGGATGACCGTCCTGCTCATCCGACGCCCCCTCAGGCTTCCGTCAGCGGACCGTAGGCGTCCGGACGGCGGTCCCGGTAGAACGCCCACTGCTGGCGGACCTGCTCGATCAGCCCCATGTCCAGGTCGCGGACCACCAGCTCCTCGTCCTTGTCGGACGCCACGTCACCGACGAACTGCCCGCGCGGGTCGACGAAGTAGGAGGTGCCGTAGAAGTCGTTGTCGCCGTACTCCTCGGTGCCGACCCGGTTGATCGCGGCCACGAAGTACTCGTTGGCCACCGCGGCGGCCGGCTGCTCCAGCTGCCAGAGGTAGGCCGACAGCCCGCGGCTGGTGGCCGAGGGGTTGTAGACGATCTCCGCCCCGGCCAGGCCCAGCGCCCGCCAGCCCTCCGGGAAGTGCCGGTCGTAGCAGATGTACACCCCGACCTTCCCGACGGCGGTGTCGAAGACCGGCCAGCCGAGGTTCCCGGGCTTGAAGTAGTACTTCTCCCAGAACCCCTTCACCTGCGGGATGTGGTGCTTGCGGTACTTGCCGAGGTACGACCCGTCGGCGTCGATCACCGCGGCGGTGTTGTAGTAGAAGCCCGCCTGCTCCACCTCGTACACCGGCACCACGATCACCAGGCCGAGCTCCTTGGCCAGCGCCTGCATCCGGCGCACCGTCGGGCCGTCCGGCACCGGCTCCGCCCAGCGGTAGTGCTCGGGCTCCTGGACCTGGCAGAAGTAGGGGGAGTTGAAGACCTCCTGGAACCCGATGACCTGCGCGCCCTGCGCGGCGGCGTCCCGCGCCGCCTGCTCGTGGACCGCCAGCATCGCCTCCTGGTCACCCGCCCAGGAGGTCTGGAACAGGGCAGCGCGTACCACTCGACTCATCGTCCGCTCCTCGCTGTAGAGAGCTGAGGCTAGGAGTTCTTCCACTCGCACCCGGGGATTACGCGCCCGACGCCGCCGGGATTCCCCCACCTGATCCCCTTTGCCCAAGACGATCTCGACCAGGCAAGATGTCCCGGTGACCCTCCTGGACCTGATGCCGAAGCCCGCCACCCCCGACGCGCTGTACGAGACCTTCGCCGAATGGGCGCAGGACCGCGGCATCACGCTCTACCCCGCCCAGGAGGAGGCGCTGATCGAGCTGGTCTCGGGGAACAACGTCATCCTCGCCACCCCCACCGGCTCCGGAAAGAGCCTGGTGGCGGCCGGTGCGCACTTCGCGGCGCTGGCCGAGGGCAAGCGGACCTTCTACACCGCGCCGATCAAGGCGCTGGTCTCGGAGAAGTTCTTCGACCTGGTGAAGGTCTTCGGCACCGAGCAGGTCGGCATGATGACGGGTGACGCCAGCGTCAACCCGACCGCCCCGATCATCTGCTGCACCGCCGAGGTGCTGGCCAACATCGCGCTGCGCGACGGCGACCGGGCCGACATCGGCCAGGTGGTGATGGACGAGTTCCACTTCTACGCCGAGCCGGACCGCGGCTGGGCCTGGCAGATCCCGATCCTGGAGCTGCCGCAGGTGCAGTTCCTGCTGATGTCCGCCACCCTCGGCGACGTCCGCCGCTTCGAGGAGGACCTGACCCGCCGCACCGGCCGCCCGACCACCGTGGTCCGCTCGGCCACCCGCCCGGTCCCGCTGTTCTACGAGTACCGCCGCACCAACATCCACGACACCCTGGAGGAGCTGCTGAAGACCGGTCAGGCGCCGGTCTACGTGGTGCACTTCACCCAGAAGGAAGCCGTCGAGCGCGCGCAGTCGTTGATGAGCATCAACATGTGCTCCAAGGCGGAGAAGGACGCCATCGCCGACCTGATCGGCGGCTTCCGCTTCACCACCAAGTTCGGCCGCAACCTCTCCCGCTACGTGCGGCACGGCATCGGCGTGCACCACGCGGGCATGCTGCCCAAGTACCGGCGCCTGGTCGAGCGCCTGGCCCAGGCCGGTCTGCTGAAGGTGATCTGCGGCACCGACACGCTCGGCGTCGGCGTCAACGTGCCGATCCGCACGGTGCTGTTCACCGCGCTCTCCAAGTACGACGGCCAGCGGGTCCGGATGCTCCGGGCCCGGGAGTTCCACCAGATCGCCGGCCGGGCCGGCCGGGCCGGGTTCGACACCGTCGGCCAGGTGGTGGCCCAGGCCCCCGAGCACGTGATCGAGAACGACAAGGCCGTCGCCAAGGCCGGTGACGACCCGAAGAAGAAGCGCAAGGTGGTCCGGAAGAAGGCCCCGGACGGCTTCGTCTCCTGGTCCGAGGAGACCTTCGAGAAGCTGATCGCGGCCGACCCGGAGCCGCTGGTCTCCCGCTTCAAGGTCAGCCACGCCATGCTGCTCTCGGTCATCGGCCGCCCCGGCAACGCCTTCGAGGCGATGCGCAAGCTGCTGACGGACAACCACGAGGACAAGGCCGCCCAGCGCCGCCACATCCGCACCGCGATCGCCATCTACCGCTCGCTGCTGGACGGCGGCGTGGTCGAGCGGCTGCCGGAGCCGGACGCCGAGGGCCGGATCGTCCGCCTCACCGTGGACCTCCAGGAGAACTTCGCGCTCAACCAGCCGCTCTCCACCTTCGCGCTGGCCTCCTTCGAGCTGCTCGACCAGGAGTCCCCCGCCTACGCGATGGACGTGGTCTCGGTGGTCGAGGCCACGCTCGACGACCCGCGCCAGATCCTCGCCGCCCAGCAGAACAAGGCGCGCGGCGAGGCGATCGGCGAGATGAAGCGGGACGGCATCGAGTACGAGGAGCGGATGGAGCGGCTCCAGGAGGTCACCTACCCCAAGCCGCTGGAGGAGCTGCTCACCCACGCCTACGAGGTCTACCGCCGGGCCCACCCGTGGATCGGCGACCACCAGCTGGCCCCCAAGTCGGTGGTCCGCGACCTGTACGAGCGGGCCATGACCTTCTCGGACTACGTCGGCTTCTACGAGCTGGCCCGGACCGAGGGCATCGTGCTGCGGTACCTGGCCGGCGCCTTCAAGGCGCTGGAGCAGACCGTCCCCGACGACCTGAAGACCGACGACCTCAAGGACGTCATCGCCTGGCTCGGCGAGCTGGTCCGTCAGGTCGACTCCAGCCTGCTGGACGAGTGGGAGCAGCTGGCCAACCCGACCGACCCGGCCACCCCCGAGGTCCGCCTCGACGACAAGCCCGCCCCGGTCACCGCCAACGCCCGGGCCTTCCGGGTGCTGGTGCGCAACGAGATGTTCCGCCGGGTGGAGCTCTGCGCCCTCGAACGCTGGTCCGAGCTGGGCGAGCTGGACGACGAGTACGGCTGGGACGCGGACCGCTGGGCGGACGCCATGGACCCGTACTGGGACGAGCACGACGACCTGGGCACCGGCCCGGACGCCCGCGGTCCCAAGATGCTGCTGATCGAGGAGGACCCGGAGGAGGGCTCCTGGCGGGTGCGGCAGATCTTCGACGACCCGGCCGGGGACCACGACTGGGGCATCAGCGCCGAGGTCGACCTCTACGGCTCCGACGAGGAGGGCCGCGCCGTCCTGCGCGTCACCGCCGTCAACCGCCTGGACGGCTGACGGGGCACGAGGGGCTGCCCGAACGGGCAGCCCGCTGCCCGAACGTAACCATCGCACACGCCCGAAGCGTCCTTGTGACTGATCGTCAGTTCACGAGCGAGGACATCCAGGGGCGGTAACGGTGGCAGGAATCGGGCGGACCGGACGGGTACGACTCTCGGTGGGGGCGGTGGCGGCCGCCGTGACGGTGGTCCTGGCGGTGACCACGGCCGGCGGCGGCAGACCCGCCGTCACGACGGTGGGCGCCACGGCCTCCGCCACCACCACTCCACCCGCTCCCGCTCCCACCCCCACCCCGTCCCCCTCGCCCAGCTGGGACGGGCAGGTCCGGGTGATCGGCGACGGCTCCACCTCCTACACCGGGCCGCAGCCCGGCCAGCCGGCGGTGGAGAAGCTGGCGCCCGGTCAGAAGCCGCCGCAGTTCGTGGTGTTCTCCTGGGACGGGGCGCTGGAGAACGACGACCACCTGTTCTCCCGCTTCCGCAAGGTGGCCCGGGAGAACAACGCGGACATGACCTTCTTCCTCACCGGCATCTATCTGGTGCCCAAGAGCAAACGCACCCTCTACCGCCCGCCGCAGCACGCCCCGGGCGAGGCGGCGATCTCCTTCCCCACCGACGGCCACATCGAGGAGACCCTGCACGAGCTGGGCGAGGCCTGGCGCGAGGGCAACGAGATCGGCACCCACTTCAACGGCCACTTCTGCGAGGCCAAGGGCGGCGGCCAGTGGAGCGTCGAGGAGTGGCGCTCGGAGATCGACCAGGCCTACTCCTTCGTGGAGAACTGGAAGACCAACACCGGCCTGGCCTCCGTCCCGCCGCTGCCCTTCGACTTCCGCAAGGACCTGGCCGGCGGCCGGGCCCCCTGCCTGGAGGGCCAGAAGAACCTGCTGGCCGCCGCCAAGAACTACGGCTGGCGCTACGACGCCAGCTCCACCGGGGAGTTCCAGGTCTGGCCGGTCAAGAAGGAGGGCATCTGGAACTTCCCGCTCCAGCTGCTCCCCTACCCCGGGCGCGCCACCCAGGTGCTCTCGATGGACTTCAACTTCCTCGCCAACCAGTCCGGCGACACCACGGAAGGCGACCCGCGCAAGTACCCCACCTGGCTGAAGGAGACCCGGGACGGCTACCTGAACGGCTTCGAGCGGGTCTACAACGGCAGCCGGGCACCGCTGTTCATCGGCAACCACTTCGAGACGTGGAACGGCGGCATCTACATGCAGGCCATCGAGGACGTGGTGAAGTCCGTCTGCCGCCGCGAGGGCGTGCGCTGCGTCTCCTTCCGCCAACTGGCCGACTGGCTGGACGCCCAGGACCCGAAGGTCCTGGAGCAGCTCCGCCGGCTCGACCCGGCGCAGCCCCTGGACTGGGCCAAGTAGGGGTCACACCGGGGGCGCGGGGCTCTGCTGATTTGCGGCTCCGCCGCGTGGGCGCGCAGCGGTAGGAACCGGCCCGTCTGCCGGGTACGGGGATCCACTTGCAAGTGAGCTTCCGTACCCGGCACTCGGGTCGCCTCCTACCGCTGCGCGCAGTTCCTCGCGCCCCCGGGATCACGCGTTCACGTACCCGGCACAGACCGCCCCCGGGATCACGCGTTCACGTACCCGGCCCAGACCGCCGCCGGGTAGCTCCAGTCCGGGGTGTTCGGGTCGGCCCCGGCCAGCCCCTCCAGGCTCGACAGCTGCATGGTCTTCGGGTCCATCCGGAACACCGTCACGGCGGTGGAGACCCCGCCCGCGTAGCCGACGAACCAACCCGCGGTCCGGTCCTGGGTGGTGCCGGTCTTGCCCGCCACCTGCGGCCCGGCGGCCCGCGCCGCCCCCGCTGTGCCCTCCCGCACCGCCCCCTTGAGCGCCTCGTCGACCTGCCGCGCCACCTCCGGCTTCAACACCCGTGCGGCGGCCGGGAGTCGGAGCGCCACCGGCTCCCCGCCCCGGGTCACCGCAGTGACCGAGTACGGGTCCGTCCGCAGGCCTCCGTCCGCGAAGGCGGTGTAGGCCCCGGCCGTCCGGATCGCGCTCGGCCGGGAGTTGCCGAGGGCGAAGGCCGGGACCGCCTCGCCCAGGGTGGCGGGCAGGATGCCGAGGTCGAGTGCGGTACGGCGGACGAGGTCCAGGCCGACGTCCAGGCCGAGTTGGGCCATCGGGCCGTTGACGGACTGCTCGACGGCGGTGCGCAGCGCGATGGTGCCGTAGGAGCGCCGCCCGTCGTTGACGGCGGTCACGATCTTGCCGTTGCGACCCCAGTACGGCCCCTCCGGCGTCATCACGTTGATGCCGTCGTTGCCGTCGTACGGCGTCCCGGGGGTGACGGGCGTCCTGGCCGCACCGCGCTTGCGCTGCGCCCCGTGGTCGAGGCCGGCCGCGTAGACGATCGGCCCGAAGGCCGAACCGGCGGGCACGTTCGAGGTGTTGGCGTTGTTGAACCCCTGTTTGAGGTAGTCCGGCCCGCCGTACAGCGCGAGGATCCGGCCGTCGTTGGCCACGCTCGCCGCCCCCACCCGGACGTTGACGTCGGCGGGGCGTTGGGCGGCGTCCAGCTTCTTCCCCTGCTCCTCGACCGCCCGGCCGAGCGCGGCGGTCCGCTCCCGTTCGAAGGTGGTGCGGATCTGGTAGCCGCCGAGGTCGAGCTGGGCCGCCGAGGGCCCGCCGTTGGCCTCCAGGTAGGAGCGGGCCAGGTCGACCAGGTAGCCGGTCTGCCCGCTCAGCCCGGTCTGCGGCTGACGCTCCTTCGGCTCGGGGAACTCGGTGTACCGGGCCCGCTCCTCCCGGCTCAGGTGGCCCGTCTCCACCATCCGGTCCAGCGTCCAGGACCACCGGTCCACCGCCCGCTTGCGGTTGTCCGGGCTCAGCACCGGGTCGTAGAGCCCCGCCCCCTTCAACACCGCCGCCAGGAAGGCGCCTTCGCTCGGGCCGAGCTCGGAGGCGTGCTTGCCGTAGTAGGCGAGCGCGGCCCGCTCGATGCCGTAACTCCCGCGCCCGAACCAGCTGGTGTTGAGGTAGCCGGCCAGGATCTCGTCCTTGCTCAGCCTGCGGTCGAGCTTCACCGCGATGAAGGCCTCGTCGACCTTGCGGCCCAGGCTCTGCTCCTGGTTGAGGTAGATGTTCTTCACGTACTGCTGGGTGATGGTCGACCCGCCCTGGGTGTCCCCGCCGGTCACCAGCGTGAGCGCCGCCCGCCCGATCCCCTTCACCGAGATCCCCGGATCCGAGTAGAACGACGCGTTCTCGGCCGACAGCACCGCCCACCGCACCGACTCCGGAACGGTCTCCAGCGGCACCTCCTGACGGTTCACCAGCCCCGTCCGGGCCATCTCGGTGCCGTCCGCCCAGAAGTAGACGTTGTTCTGCTGGGTGGCGAAGGAGTTGAGGTCCTTCGGTATGTCGGTCACGGCGTACCTCCAGCACACCGCCCCGCCCACCAGGGCCGTCCCCAGCGCCGCGGTTCCGAGCACCTGCCGCCAGGACGGTAACCAGCGGCGCACCCCGCGCCGCCCCCGCCGTGGGTACTCCGGTCGCCATCGCACAGTCGTCTCCCCGATCGTCGGTAGTCGCACCACTCGTCCCTACCAACACACGCACCGCACACCCGTTCAGGTCCCGACGCCGCTACGTGATCGCGCTCACATCCCGGGAGTGGCTCCCGGGAAGCCGGGTAGGCGCGGCCGCAGAGCGCGCCCCGGCGACCGGCCGCGGCGCGGGAACGAGAGGAGACAGAGCCATGAGCCACGACGCCACCGGCCTCTGGCAGTTCAGCGACGCCTCGGGCCTCGTCTCGGGCGCCGACCTGGTCGGCTACGCGGTCGATGCCAGCGACGGCCACATCGGCAAGGTCCACCGCCTCTCCGAAGAGGTCGACGCCAGCCACCTGGTGGTCGACACCGGCCCCTGGATCTTCGGCAAGCACGTGCTCCTCCCCGCCGGCACCGTCCTGCGCATCGACCACGAGGAGGAACGCATCCAGGTCGCCCGCACCAAGGACGAGATCAAGCACGCCCCCGAGTACGTCCCCGACCCCCCGGCCGGCACCGACTACCGCGACCAGTACACCCACTACTACGCCCCGTTCGGCGGCGGCCCGCTGCTCTGACCCCGGTCACGGGCCGGACGGCCGGAGGGGGAACGACGGTCTCCGTCGTTCCCCCTCCCCCCGGACGGGTGCGCACCGGGGGGGGGGGGGGGGGGGGACGTGTGGAAAAGCGGACAAGGAACTGCCGTGAAAAGAA